>JAKIZN010000200.1 GCA_022708005.1 Bacteroidota bacterium
TTGTTTTAATCCCGAAGGGATTTGATGTTTGTAGAAAATAAGATTGCATAACCTAATGCGACTCCTACGGAGACGTATAATGCTAACCTAATGCGACTCCTACGGAGTCGTATAAATTTAACCTAATGCGACTCCTACGGAGACGTATAAATCTCCGCTTATTCATTACTACAAACATTTGACCCTTTGGGTTCGTTACAATTTGGCTCTCCAGATGTCCTACACCTCGAAGGTGTAGGACATCTTAAAGCCTAACCTTTCCTTACAGATAGGCAATCAGATAAAGTTCCTAATGAGTTATTTGGGTTTAATCTTGAAAATCGTATCCAGAAAATAATCATTCGCCAACTATAATATAAAACAATTTCATTTTCTTTCGTCTAAAAAATTATCGAATTGTATTCGATTGGGCATTACTAAATATAAAACTATTATGTGGTTAGTTATGAAAGTTTATAGGCTATTTTTGCTATTCTCGATTCTTTCGATTTTGCTTGCGCCTCAGCTTTTTTCTCAGGTGAGAGTGTCATACATACAGCCAGATATTGCAGCGCCCGGTATGAATTCATACATTGAGTTCATAGCGCCCTATAATGCCAATGGCGAGTATGGACCAGACATCACCTATTTCTTAAACGCTACAGACGCACTAAAATTAGAGTTTGTCAACCCTAATGATGCAAACAAAATCGCATTCGGTCCGCTTGTTGTTAGTTGGCAGGGTAGAATGGTTTCTACACAAATTTTCGTTCATCCGTGGGTGCAGCCTAATACTTGGGAATGGAACAACTTAAATAGTGAGTTCATCGTGCCGATAAGGCTCAATTATAACGGCATTCAATCGAACCCTATAAACCTTTACATAGTAAAGCCTTTTAACTTTGGCGATAAACGCTCGAATCCAGAAAGAGTGCTTGGCGCAGGTAGCTTAGGCAGAAGATCGCCGCGTGGAGCAATGATAGTTGATAGTATGCTACTTGGTTCAGGCAAATATACCGTATCGACAGCAGACACAGATCCCAATATAAGTGGCAATCAAGGTTATTTGCCGTTTATATTGATTTCGCAAGGGAAAATTATCGGAGACGCTACTACCGTTATTAGCGTCGACGGCGGCACAGAAGGTGGGCAGGCAAAAGTGCAAGACGCTGGACCCGGCGGCGGAGGTGGCGGAGGCAGATTTTTCGATGCTGGCTTCCCATGCAATAACTCCCAAAATGGCGATGACGGCGGAAATGGCTTTACGGGCGGCGGCGCTGGCGGGCGCAATAACGGCAGCTTGCCCGGAGTAAATAATTCATATAAGTTGACAGGTATCGGTACTTTTGAAGATGCAAATATAGCCCCTAATAGAGGATTTTCGCTCAATGGAGTGCCTCCGAGCATTACATTGGCATACGAGTCATCAGCAGGGGGAACGGGGCACCCATTCGGTAGCTCTGGGCTTTCCTGTGGCGATGGCAATAATTGCGTTTTAGAAGGGCAATACGGTGGCGGTTCTGGCGTTAAACAAAATACGCCGGGTGGCAGTGGAGGCAATGCGACTCATGGAGAAGGCTCTAACACATCTGGCTCGAAAGCTATTGGCAATTTAATGGTTATTCCGCTCTCTGGTGGTGGCGGTGGTGCCTGCGGCAATCCGCAATCGGGAGTTGGCTGTAATTACTCTGGTTCTGGTGGAGGTGGCGGCGGCGCAATTTTAATGTTCGCCCAAAGTATTACCAACGTAAAAATATCAGCTCAAGGAGCTAATGGACAAAACGGTGTAGGCAATTCTAACGGTGGTGGCGGCGCGGGTGGCTCGATTATTACAGCGTCGAAGCTGTTTATTGACAATGGGATAAACCAATCGATTTTCATTAAAGGTGGCAAGGCTGGTGGCTCTACTAATCAATACGGTGGCTGGGGAAGGATACGCCGCGATTCACCTAATTGGAACGTTGCTATTCTCAGTTCTGTACCTATTATGGAAACATTTTTTCAAGGTCCGTCGTCTGATACTACGCGATTTATCAAGCCAAACCAGCCATTTACCATTACTGGCACAAAGCGCAACTCTGATTCGCTATTAATTTTGCTAAGACCAGTATCATCACAGAATTGGCAGAAAATAGATGTAATTCCCAGCGGTCCATCTTTGTGGGATATTACTTTATCTTTACCGAAAACTGATTCGGTTTACTATCTGTTGGCAATGCAATATGTGCCAAACCCAAACAAAGCGTCTCAATATTATGCCGAGCCAGATTTCGTATTTTCGCAGGCAGCAGCAAATGTTTTGATTATGGAAAAGCTACCTGAAATAGCAGGTAAAGATACGTTATTTGCTGATTCTGTATTAGCTTGCGATGGACAATTTAAACTATTTAAAGCGAAAATTTATAACATAGGCGATGCGGATTTAATTCTATCAAATTCGAGCTTTAAGCATGGATATTTCTCGCTTGAAACTAATATCAATAATGTTGTGGTTCCGCCGCAAGATAGCGTTGAAATAACAATTCGGTATGCTTTGCATCCAAGCCATCAGAGCAGTTTCACCGATACTTTGCTCATAGAGCATAATGATATTTGGTCTGGAAAGGCAAATCCTTGGATGATTGTTATTTCTATGAAAATCAAGGAACTAAATGTTATAACAATAAATGATGCGAATGCTAGCGATATTCCTTCGGTGCATTATACGGAATGCTTGTATGATAGCCAATCATATATATTTTATATCAAAAATAATTCAGAAGAGCCTTTGAGTCTTGATGGGATAATTTCTACAAATGCAGATGTTGGGACTAATATTTTAGGTTCAAAGATAATACAGCCCGGCGATACTTGTTCTTTTAGAGTGTATTTTAAGCGGGCGATACTTGCAAATTCATCTGCTACATTGTATTATAAATTTTTGGAGTGCGGGAATTATTTAGATTCATTGAGCATGACTTTTGACATAATTCATACAGAACTCGAATTTTTAGATGATGGACTTTTCCCAGAAACTCGAGTGGGTCAATATAATGAAAAGACGATTAGAGTGAGAAATATCGGCACGGCAAATGCTAATATCAATAGCATCGCTCAGCCCGGCAATGGCTTTTCGATTGTCTCCACCAATCCATCTCTACCTTGCGTGCTGCCTCCAAATGGAGAGTTGAGTTTGCTTGTAAGGTTTGCGCCAGCCTATTCTGGCGATCCCGTGCGAGCCGATTTGCAAGTAGAATCTGAAAAGGGAACAGACGCGTGCGATGCTATAATCGAGCTATCCTTGCAGGGCAAAGCAGTTGAATCCCAAGTTATTATCTCTAAATATTTAATGGATTTTGGCACGCTATATTCCTGCCAATCTGATTTAGACACAGTATACGTGAAAAATCCGAGCAGTTCGACTGCTCCATTGACTTTGACTCAGCAGGCTGAAATTATCGGTTCGTCGCAATTTGCATTTGCCGAGCGCCCAGCCACAAATTCAATTATCCAACCGGGCGACTCCGCAAGGATTATCGTGGAATTTTTAGAGGGTGGCGCCGGCACTTACTACGGTAGCCTATTGATACATACCGACGACATAGCGTCGCCACAAATATATGTGCAGCTAACAGGCACAAAAGATACGCTGAATTTAATCGCTACGCCCGACCCAATTGACTTGGGCGATGTTCCAGTTGGTTATGAGAAAAAGCAAACTTTTAGAATAACAAATAATGGAATGCTGCGAGTTAATCTAACGGATATTAAATTTAAGAATCCAAATGTTGTTGCTTCATTTTATCCGAATAACGCTTCCATACCTGCTGGCGGTTATATTGATGTGGAATTGACCATTACCCCCACCCAAAACATCCAAGGCCAAGAGTTCTTCGATA
>JAKIZN010000201.1 GCA_022708005.1 Bacteroidota bacterium
GTCTTCGCCATACTTGCCGTGCAGGACTATAAAGACACATTATACATCGTCGAATATTTCTGAATTGACGCACTCCATAAGCGAGCGGGGCGAAAACTCTTTTAACTCTTCCAAAGTGGGATAAGACTCAATATTATTAAGTTGCGCTTCGGCTTTGCGAAGTCCATCTTTGCCATAAGCGGGATCGACTGCTATTACGTCGTGTCCTTTAGCTCGCAAAGCCTCTATGACTGCTCGCCCTCCGCTGATTGATACATTTCGTTCAGTTGAAATTCCTCCAAAAAGAACTGCTATTTTCATTTATTTCCCCTATTTATTATTACTCAAATAATCATCATATAATTTACGGAGCAACTGCACATCTTCCCAAACAGGCTTTTTCCAAGCTGGATTACGCAGCAAAGCCGCTGGATGATATGTAACCATAGTTTGAATACCGTTGTAACTAAAAAGTTTCCCCCTAATATCGCCCATCTTATGGCTCTTCTTAAACAAAGTATCAGCTGCGGTAAGCCCAAGTGCTAAAATAAACTTAGGCTTTATAATTTCAATTTGCTTAATCAAATATGGCTCGCAAGCCGCAACTTCTTCGTTAGTCGGGCGCCTATTAGCCGGCGGGCGATATTTATTGATATTCCCGATGAATACATCTTCGCGAGAAAATCCTACCGATTCGAGTATCTTCGTTAGCAACTGTCCAGCCCTGCCAACAAAAGGCATGCCCTGCGCATCTTCATCTGCACCAGGCGCTTCGCCTATTACCATAATATCGGCATTTGGATTGCCCTCGCCGAACACGAATTTAGTCCGAGTGGCGCCAAGCGGACATCTGACGCAATTTTGTATCTTTTGCTTGAGTTCAGGCAAAGTTTGCGAATCCTTCCAAGTCGGGTCTACGCTTTCCTCATAGTGCAGCGATGAGGGGTGCGGCACAGTCGGCGGAGCAGTGGTTTTTGTCTCTGCAATTTCTTCCTTTTTTATAGGCAAAGTAGGAACTTCTTGATTAGTCAGAAGTTGCGGAATATCCGCAGCGAGCTGGGCGCTAATTGGCTTAGTTTCAAAAAACAAATATTCACCCGAAAGGTTTTTAGAATATTCAAGGTAATCTATTGCTTGGTCGAGTACATTTTTATTCATTTTAGCCAATTGACGCATAAAAAAATGTAAATTAAGAATAATTTTACTACAATTCAAGTCCGAGCCAAGAAAATTTCTGACGGAGTGGCGAAATTTTTGAATCCAAATAGTTCAATAGGAATTCTACATGGCTATATCTTTAGGCAAGGTGGCACGCCACTTGACTAATCATCATGTTTCTCCTATATTATCTTAATCCCAAAGGGATTTGATGTTTGTAGAGAATAAAATTGCATAGCATAATGCGACTCCTACGGAGTCGTATAATGTTAACCTAATGCGACTCCTACGGAGTCGTATAAATCGATGATTATTCATTACTACAAACATTTGACCCCGTCGGGGTCTTTTCGCCTCTTCATTTTCTTCCTTCTTATCCCGGTAATCCTTTAATCTTGATAATCCTGATTCAGACTGTAAAAATAGATGTCCTACACCTCGAAGGTGTAGGACATCTTAAAGGCAATTGCATTATTTAGCCTTAACTCTCTCTTCTTCGATAGATTGTTTGGGTGGCTCCCCCTTTGCGGCGACTATTCGAAATAAATTTCTACTCTGCGATTTTTGGCTCGCCCGCTCTCGCTGTCGTTGCTTTCTAATGGTTTTGAACTTCCAAAGCCTATTGTTTTTATAGAGTTTGCAGGGATTTCTTTGCTAACTAAATACTTCTTTACGGATTCTGCCCGCTTTTCCGAAAGCGATAGATTATATTCCACAGTGCCGATGCTGTCGGTATGCCCTTCTATTCTAATCGACTTAACTTTGTTCGATTTGATAAATTCCGCGAGCCTATCCAATTCTGGAAAAGATTCTGGGCGAAGCTCAAATTTGTCGTAATCAAAAAATATATTTTTAATCGTGATATGCTCGGCTCTTGATTTCAGTTCAGAAGCCGAATGCAGCACAATATCTTGATAAACGTTTTTGCTTGCACTGACCGAGCGCAAATCGATATTATCAGCAGCAGGATAATAGCCTTTTCTTTCAGCGAAATAGCCGTATAGCTTGCCAAGCGGCAAAGTAATAAAATAAGAGCCGTCCCGTGGGTTGCTTCTCATTTTGCCTACAACTTGCTTGCTCTCTAAATCTTCCCATTTAATATCCGCGGCGATTGGCTGCCCTTTGCTATTGACCACCTTGCCTCTGATAGTGCTAACTTGCTCTGGCTTGGCTGCTTTGGGCAGTGAGACCGAGTATAAATCCCAAGCGCCAAATCCATCATTACGGTTGAATGCGGAGAAAAAAGCGCTATCGCCCGATACTCCAACTTTATATCCCCAATCGTCCCCGCCGGTATTAATTTCCTTACCTAAATTTACTGGCTCGCTCCATTCAGTCCAACTATTTTCGTTTAGTCTAACTGTTTTAAAAACATCAAGCCTGCCGAGTCCCGGGTGTCCATCAGAGCTAAAATAAAGTGTTTTGCCGTCGGGATGAAGAAAAGGCGAGCGCTCCGAATAAGGAGTATTGACCGCACTGCCGAGATTGATAGGCTCGCTCCAACCGTCTGCTGTTCTGACGCATACATATATATCCATATTGCCCTGCGTGCCGCCGTTGAATGGCTCGCCCAACGGCTTATATTCGCCGATGCCACCGGGTCTATCCGACGAAAAAAGAATTGCGTTGCCGTCTGCCGTTAAATTTGCTCCCTCGTCTGTGTATTCTGTATTAATTGGATATGGCAAATGCTGCAAATTATCCCACCCGCTCTCCGTTTTTTCTTTATAATAAATATCAAACTTGCCAAAAGTGCCTTCAAAAGTGCCCGAAAGCATCAATGTATTGCCATCGACAGAAATATTATCGATAGTCTCATCTTTAGAACCATTAAGCCCAATTGCAAGATTTTGCGCCTTTTGCCAAGCTCCGTCTTTCATTTCGCTAATCCATATATCGCTGCCGCCTTTGCCTCCGCGCCTATGGTCTGCAGAAAAATATAGATACTTCCCGTCTGGCGTCGGATTAGGGTCCCACTCGCTGCCCCTTGTATTAATATTTGCACCGAGATTATTGATTTTTAAATTTTCTTCGGGAGCGGATAATATCGAAATGATTTTATCTATTTCCTTAACTTTATTGGGAAATAACGGCTTAAAAGTATTATAAATATATATTGCAGAATCCCAATCTCGTCTATTAATAAATTGCTCGGTAAGCCTTTGGACTGCTAAAAATGAATTATGCTCGCCGCGATGCTTATTAATGTATTTAACGAAATAGCCTATTAAATCATCAGTTATAGGCTGCGAAAGCGATATTTGAAATAGCAAACTTTTCTCTTTTTCAAAAAAATCTTTCATATCGGGGAAAAGTTTCTCATACATTTCAAGCACTTCGTAAGATAAAATTGCCCTGCCTGCAAGATAATGCCTACGTGCGAAGTTTGTAACCACCTTCAAAGCGCTATCGCTTGGGGCATATTTTTTAATATAAGCGTCCCATTCCTGAAAAGTCTCGTAATTTAATTGCTTTTTCAAAATTTCTTGCGATTGTAATTCAAAGCAAGTAAAAAGCGATAGCAGCAAAATTACAAACGTTAATTTCATTTTTAAAAGTAATAAGTTCAAAACAAATTCGTTAAATTTAATTCTTAATAAGACGTTTTATATAATCGATATTTGAGGAAATATGAGCCGTGTGGTTTTATTTTTACTGCTGATAGCGAGCATTAATTTATATTCGCAATCAGATAGGCAGATGTATTCTATTGGCGG
>JAKIZN010000202.1 GCA_022708005.1 Bacteroidota bacterium
AATCATTTGGCACGTAATCTGGCAGCATTGTCATTCTATCGAGTTCGTCAGAATTTGTGATATTCACGGGAGCAGACCACGTATTTGTTGCAGTGTTTCTAACTGACGTAAAAATATCAGTCGTGCGGAAAGTATTGTCATCTGGATTTAGCCCGATAATGCCTACCCACTTAACTAATAAATGCTTTCCGTCAACTGTGCGAGTCATTTCAAGTTCATTATCATTTTGGTTAGTTCTTTGGTTATTGCCATCTAAAATATCTTGATATACAATATAGCCACCTATGTCAGTAGTAATTTCATTTATTCTCCAGCTATCTGTCGAAGGGATATAAACCAATTCCAAAACATACGAAGTAGTTGTGCCTGTTCCCCAAGCTAATAGCTTTGTAGCGAAAGAGCATTCGACAACGCCGTCATTTTCATAAACTACGAAAGATTTATTATCAAAAAGAAAGCTAGCGCTATCAGCAGGATGCCCCTTCGACATAATAAAATCATTCACCATAGATAATGGCATCGTTGCAAATTTAGACCATGTATCGCCCTCATCAGTAGAAATCGAAACACCAACTGTATTTTTTGTTGCAGATGCTTCCACAAATCCCCCGAACACACCAAAATAAAAGTTGCCGGCTGCATCTTTTTTAAGGTCTACCATCGAGTTTGTGCGATAGCCCGGTTGAGTTTCTCTAAAATTGATACCCGCCCACTGCGGTGGTATAACCTGATCGGCATTTTCGTCTAAATCTATTGCTTTAATAAAGCCTATATTATTTGCATTGCTTACATCTTGCTCATTTACTGGCGATAAGCGCCCGACGACAAAATGATAAAAACTTTCGCCGCCGTTAGTAGCACCCGCTAACACTCTCGAATCAGTGCTCCACTCTAGCTCTGGTCTATTTTTTACTGTTTTCGACACTCTAAAAGGAACAGAGCCGTACTCGCTGCCCCAAAATCCGATAATGCTTCCAGTCCATACGCTTTGTTTTTCTATAACTCTTGGAGCGCTGAAGGCAACCGCAAGCGAGCCTTCAAATTCAAATGGAAAACAACTCGGATAGCGAGCTTCGTCGTAAGGGTAAAGACTTTTATCGTAAAGTATTTTAGCAGGCTCCCAAGTTTCGCCCCAGTCATTTGAATATCTTAAAAATAGGTTGTTCTTGGTGTTATTGCCAGTATAATTGGGGTATCTATCGTTATCAATAAATCCTCGCTTGACAGTTACAAGGCTGCCTGTTTGCGGGTCATACTTGATAGCTTTGTTGGTCATCATACTCCCATACGAATATGCGTTAGCGATTGAATCAATTACAACGAATTGAAAGTCCGCTTGTTTAGTGTATGTATGCTTTGGAAACTTTGCATTTTCCAAAGTCAATGGAGTAATTTTTGCAGATGCTTCAGGCTCGGGATACTTAATCGCTGCGGTCATCTCTGCTGATAAGTCATTGATTTGCAGAGAAAAGAGCGTAAGCAGTAGTATTATCAAATACGTAAACTTTTTCTTCATCTAATACTCCGTTAATTATTTATAAAAAAAGTATTTAATATTAACTTCGCCATATTTTCAAATATAATAAAAAAAAGTTGATAAAACATAACATAACAATCAATTGTTGTTTGTTTTTTTGCTTACTTTTGCCATATATTAAACTAATCAGATTATTATATATTGTAATCCTTAATTAATCAATACACTTGAAAGCAAAGTTACCTTTAATCGCTCAGCTTTACTTGCACTCCATAAATCATCGAGCCAGTTCCTATGAATGCATTTCTGCCATTGGTTATTTTTGCGTCAAATCCTTTAGCTTCAGCCCCGAAGTTAAAGTAAATTCCTTTATATATGTGCAATTCTGCCATTAACCTTGTGTATAGCAACGCACCTTCCACCGACATTCCCGCACCAACGCGAGATTGCAAGTTAAACAAACTGCTCGATAAAAAGTCGTAGTCCAAATACGTAGAAAACCAATATAGCTGAGCGTCGTGATTTATTTTAATGGGCAACGATAAATCATTGCTGTGGTAGCTCCCTATTTCTAATTTAGAATCTAACATATCTCTATAATCGGAAGGCACTTTAACTACCGTCGCGTAGTCAAATGTGTAATCTGTGGCGCCAAATTCTATACCGAGTTTCAAATTATCTGCAATGCTATAGCCCACACTCTGCGAATAGCTCGAAATTGGGCTGCTGTTCTTGTATTTTTTGGTTTTATTTGCAACGTCGCGGCTATAATAGCTTGTCAAACGGATGGGAGACGAGATAACATCTAACTGCTCAAAAATAGAGTTTGCAATTATCGGCGACGGCAATTTTCTATTGCTGAAGTCGGACAGTTTGACAGAAGGCGAATTCAAACTCAAAGTAGCAGCGCTTATGATATGCCTATCATTCGAGCTATTTGAAAAACTTGAAGGCTGCTCGCTACTTTGCATATCTGCATTATATTGCGAAGCCTCCACTTCCATTGGCATTGCTGCCGCTATGGAATTTAGTTCGAGCCCAAGCGAGCCACCGTTATAAGAAACGTTGCTGATTGATGCAGCGCTCCCGCCAGAAGCGATAGAAGAGCGAGAACTTTTAGCCACTCGCTTATAAGCATTATTCTTTTGAGTGCCCGCGGTCAGAGCAATTGCGTGGGAGCTTGCATAATCTTGCGCTTGGCTTGAAGGCTGCACAGCCGCAACCGAGCTATTTGAGTAATCAATTTGATAATCAGAAATTTCGCTAATTGTGAAAATACCGCCTATTACAAGCACCATTACAGCAAAAGACATCGCCGCAGCCCAGCTAAATCTAAACGGAAATACGAGTTTAGGCTTGGTGCGACTTGTGGGCGGCTGAACCGAGGCAGCGCTCATGATTTTCATCAAAATCAAATCCTCGGTTTCAGAAACAATTTCGGCTGGAGCCTTGATAGACCCCGCATCTTTCTTAAAAGCCGCGTTCAATAGTATAGCAGAATCGAACTGAACTTTAGCATCTGGGCTTTCTTTGACAAGTTGCCTTAGCTGAAAATCCTCGTCAGTCGATAATTCTCCATCGATATACTTCGATATGAGCAAATCAAGACTCATTGAGTTCCTTTACAAGTGGTGTTAACATTTTTCTTAATAACAATCTAGCGCGATGCACTCTAACTTTTGCTAAAGACAAATCTATGCCTAATATCTCGGCTATTTGCTGATATGAGCATTCTTCGTATTCGCGTAAAATTAATGCTTCTTTAAGGGCAATTGGCAAAGAAGATATTGCTCGCTCAATAAAATCTTTCATGCCAACATCTTCATTCGGCTCGTTAGTCTGACCGTGGTAAACCTCGTCAAATATTTCAAATTCTTTTTTAGCTCTTAAAACATTCAGACAAGTATGGCGAGCAATAGTATAAAGCCAAGCCGCAAAGTTTGCCCCACGAAAGCTTTTACGATTTTCATAAACTTTGATAAAAGTTTCCTGAAAAGCGTCCTTTGCAAGAGCGGAATCGCCGAGCATTTTCAAACAAAATCGATAAATGCTTAGTTGATATTTATCATATAGCAAATGAAATGCCTCCGCGCTGCCTTTTTTTAAGTCTTCGGCAGCTTGTTGGATTTCATCATCGCCTGCAATATATGATTTACTTCTAAACATTATTACATACTTTTACCGTTTAAAAACGCTCCTAATCCATAGACACAGCAAACAATAATTTAGTTACATTTATCCCAAATAGTTCAATAGAAACTTGCCTATTGTCTCCCAGATGGGATTGTCTCATAAGGTTACTGATACATTATTTGGAATTATTTTAATCCCGAAGGGATTTGATGTTTGTAGAAAATAAAAT
>JAKIZN010000203.1 GCA_022708005.1 Bacteroidota bacterium
CACGTATTGCCTTACAAGGAATATGCCAAACGGCGAGACAAGCCAAGGGACAATCAGCGACCAATATGAGTTTATCCAGCCAAATTCAACCATCATCCTATACAGCGGTATCATTATCACATGCGGCGGTATTATCATCACTCCAAGCACAGTCGCCAGCACCACAGGCTTCAGCCGAAACTCTTTGCGCGCCATTGCATAGCCGACAGTTAAGCAAAAAAGTAAATTGCCGAGCGTTACAGTTGCCGATACAAATAACGAATTTAGAAAATAAGTGCCAAAGCTATCTGTTTGAAGTGCGTCTAAATAATTTTGCACAGTATATTTAGAAAAAAGCAGTTCCAGCAATCCTTTGCCTTCGGGATATGCTTTTAGCGACATAAAAATCATCATCAGCATCGGCAAAAGCATACCAATGGCGGTCAGCAAAAGAACTAAATATGTAGCTATTTTAGCTATTGGCTTCATATATGTGCTCGTATAAAATATTTAATGCAGAAAATACTGCTCGCTCGCGATTGATTGTCCTATCTCCACCAAAATTAAATTTCCTCGCGAAAACTTCGCCATTATATGCAAAGCCTATCCAGACAGTTCCAACTGGCTTTTCGGCTGTGCCTCCGTCGGGTCCGGCTATACCTGTTATGCTAATGCCTATATCGGTAGCAAAAATACTCCGAACATTGCTCGCCATTTCCATAGCCGTCTCTTCGCTGACCGCTCCGAATTTTTCTAATGTTTCGCTATTTACTTGCAATTGCTCTATTTTTGCTAAATTTGAATATACTATTGTCCCACCCTTGAAAAAGCTGCTTGCTCCGCTTACGGAAGTAAATTCAGCTCCGAGCAATCCGCCAGTGCAAGATTCTGCAACTGATACGGTTAAGCCTTTGTCTTTTATTACTTTTAATATTGCTTCGGCAATAGTTATATCGCCATCGGAATAGATATATTTGCCTGCTTTGCTTTTGATGTAATTTTCTATTTTAGACATTTTCTCGTTAGCAATATTTATATTTGCAGCGGCAGTGCCAATTCTCAACTTAACTCCGCGTACAGACGGAAGAAATGCAAGCGAGTCATCGTCTTGCAAAAAGTTGCTTACATCGCCAATCAAATCGGCTAAGTCTGATTCGGGTATCCCAATGGTATTTAAAACTTTATATGCTGCAATATTCGCCCGCGTGGCAATAATTTTTTGCCTAATATGTTCTAATACAAAATTTTGCATCATAGTTTTCATTTCAAGCGGGACGCCCGGCATAGAAACATAGCAAACAGAGCCTCGCTCAAACATCATACCGGGAGCGGTACCAACTTCATTTTTAATCAGCGTGCAGCTCGAAGGGAGCAATGCCTGCTCTTTGTTTATCTCCGTAACTTCTCTGCCTCGCTTGGCAAAAAATAGCTCTACCTGCCTATATGCCTCCGCATTGAAGACTAATTTATCGTCAAAATATTCCGCCATTACTTTTTTGGTTATATCGTCGTGAGTTGGTCCTAAGCCGCCGGTGATTAGCACATAATCCGACTTAGCAGATAAATAGTTGAGTGCATCGATAATAGAACTTTTGCTATCTTCGGCTGTTAGATGTGTCCCGACTTTGCAGCCTAGTTCCACACATTTTTGGGCTATCCATTGAGCATTAGAGTTTATTATCTGCCCTATGCAAATTTCGTCGCCGATGGATAATATAGATATTTTTATCATTGCTATTGCCTATTTAATAAACACTTGATACTTACGATAAAGCATTTTGCATATTGTTGATTAATCTTTTAGTATGTGGGAATGTCGTTTCAGTGCAATAGCAAGGATTTTTCTTGCCCGAAAGAGATTTGCCTTGACTGTGCCAAGCGGTATACCAAGCTTTTGCGAAATTTCGCAATAGTCCATTTCTTCAAAATGTCTCATTTTTATGATAAGTTTATAATTATCCGGCAGCGATTCTACTGCGTCGAAAATAATTTTCTTTTTTTCATCATTTATCAATTGAACATCTGGAGTGAGCGAAGTATCTTCAACTTCAATGTATAAATCATCATTATCGGACTCTATCGGCTTATCCAAAGATATGGTGCTAAACCTTTTTTTTCTTAAAAAGTCGATGCAATTATTCGATGCTATTCTAAATATCCAACTCGAAAAAGAGTATTCGGGCTTATACGTATGCAGAGCGTTGAACGCTTTGATAAACGTTTCTTGCGTCAAATCATCAACGTCGTCTTCATCTTTAATCATTTTTCTAATCAAAGATGCTATTACTTTCGAATACTTTTTTTC
This sequence comes from Bacteroidota bacterium, assembly GCA_022708005.1. Taxonomy (GTDB): domain Bacteria; phylum Bacteroidota; class Ignavibacteria; order Kapaibacteriales; family UBA2268; genus JAKIZN01. The sequence continues at coordinate 2,285 of JAKIZN010000203.1, forward strand.
GAGAATTGCAAATGCGTCGCTATCGCCATTATTTAATATCAAATGGACGACACTTAGATCGTCGTCATTTTTGCAGTTTTCTTTATTTTTTTTGGTCTTTGCCATAATTTAAAATTATGATATTTTTTTTAATTGTTAAAATCTTTTTATTAACTAACTAAATAAATACCGACTATAATATAACTTACAACTTTTTATTTTGCTACAACGCAGTGAATTTATCGATAACTGCTTGATTATATTTGTTTTTTTTAAAAGTATGTTGTATTTTTATAGATTAGAATAAGACTATATAAAAAATACTTTTATGAATTTGACAAATATAGATTTTTTAGTTTTTTGAGGACTTAATGGGTTATAATATAAATGAGTATTCGACTGAGGCACATACAACCAATGGACAACAAGATGAAATAGAAGGCGGCGGCAGTCCAAACGTTGAAGATATTATTTCTAATAATGAAATAATAGAGGTGCTTTTCAAGGGAAACCGACGGAGTTTCTTTATATCTAATGATGTTAGTGGCATACAGCCAGATGATAAAGTTGTTGTTGAATCCGAGAATGGTATAGATTTAGGGCTGACAACTTACGTTGGTGCATCTGCGAAAGCGAGAATAAGATGTTGCCAGAAAGCGCGGCTTATCAAGCATAATGTGCTGCGTATTGCCACTGATGAAGATTTAGAGCGATATTTTATGAACACTGCCGAAGAGCCAACCGTCGTTAGAAAGGCTCGCGAGCTAATATGCCAATTTGATTTAGATATGAAAGTAACCGAGTCGGAATGGCAATTAGATAGGCAGCGATTGACTATATTTTTCACTGCTCCGCAGAGGATTGACTTTCGCGATTTGGTCAAAGAGTTAGCTCGAACATTTAAAACTCGCATAGAACTTCGCCAGATTTCCACCCGCGAGGAAACCAAGCGGATCGGTGGAGGCATTGGCGCTTGTGGGCTAAATTTATGCTGCACATCTTTTTTAAGTGATTTTAATCATATTACATTAGAGCATGCTCGATTGCAACAGCTATCCAACAACGTGGCGAAGCTCAGCGGATATTGCGGCAGGCTCAAATGCTGTTTGCTATATGAATACGAAACTTACGCCGAAGCGTCTAAGGATTATCCGCAATTGCATTCGCGAATTTTAACCGAGGAAGGAACTGCTAAACTTATTAAAACTGATATTTTCAAGCACACATCTACTTTGTATTATCCCGAGAGCGGCAAATATAAAACTTTGACTTACGAAGAGCTTAGCAAATATATGAATGAATCCAAAGTATTGCCACCCGAGCGAGAGGATCTGGAAGCTATGTTTGGCGTGCAAGTCCGGCGCGACACCAACGGCGAAGAATATATTGTCGAAGAGCATTAGCGGGGGGTTATCCTCACCGCTACCCACAAACATAAAAGGCTGACTATATTCGTAGCCAGCCCTTTTAAACTATACGACTCTACCCGCCCCGCGAATTAAGAAATCCTTTCGAATAGGTCTTCCATCATTTTCTTCGCGGCGTGAGGAATATTTGTGCCCGGTCCGAAAATTT
>JAKIZN010000204.1 GCA_022708005.1 Bacteroidota bacterium
TGTCGCAACGGCATTCTTTGCCGCTACAATAGGACTTGTCCAAAATGACATAAAAAAAGTATTAGCATATTCAACAGTTAGTCAGCTCGGATTTATGTTTGCCGCATTAGGAGTGGGAGCATTCGGTGCAGGCGTTTTTCACGTAATGACGCACGCGTTTTTCAAGGGTCTTTTGTTCTTGGGAGCAGGCTCGGTTATTCACGGAATGCACGAAGAGCAGGACATTAAGAAAATGGGTGGGCTGAAAAAACACATGCCTACTACATATAAAACATTCTTAGTGGCAACGCTCGCAATAGCTGGCGTGCCGTTTTTCAGCGGCTTTTTCTCCAAAGATGAAATACTTTGGTCGGTGTATGATAATGGTGGCATTTTCCCTTGGCTCGTGCTAACTGTTGCCGCATTCTTCACTGCGTTTTATATGTTTAGGCTTTTATATTTGGTATTTTATGGCAACGAGCGATTTGACCACCATAAAGTGCATCCACACGAATCGCCCAAAACTATGACTATCCCATTAGTAGTACTGTCAATTCTATCGGCAGTAGGAGGATTTTTGGGGGTGCCTTATGTGCTCGGCTTTTGGATTTCCGATCATCCAAATGGATTAGAAAACTTTTTATCACCAGTATTTGCCAATGCACATACGATATTGAGGCATCCAACTTCGCATGAAATTCATGCAATAGAATATTTATTTATCACTATAGCCATTGCAGTAGCGCTCGGCGCAATAAAACTTGCTATTACTTACTATTCAGATAGCAATCTTACTCGCCCAAGAAAGCTAAAAAGCACATATAAACCGATATTTAATCTATTATGGAATAAATATTATCTCGACGAATTTTACTTCAAAACTATAATCGATCCGCTTGTCAATGGCTCTCGCTCATTGCTTTGGAAAGCAGTTGACGTATCGGTAATTGACGGCATTGTCAATGGCTCAGCAAAAACTGTTGCCGTGATTTCGGAATCGATTAGAAAAATTCAAACAGGTATCGTGCAAAACTACGCCTTGCTAATGATGGCAGGCATTGTAGCTATTGTAGTTTGGATTTTAGCTTCTTATTAATTTTGTAAGAATATAAAAAGATAAAATATTATGACAGCACTATTAATAACACTATTTCTGCCACTGCTTGGCTCTCTTTTGTTGCTTTTGGTAAATAGCCAAAATACGAAGTTAATCAAAAGTTTAGCGTTGGCGTTCTCCCTTGTAACGTTTGTCGTATCTGCGATATTGATGATTGGCTTCGACCCAAGCGACCCAAATTTTAAGTATTTGATTGATATTGTATGGATACCATCAATTGATGCTGGCTTTAGAATTGGCTTACAACATTTTTATCCCCGATAGCGATTTATTTTTCGTTTGGCTCTGTGCAAAAGCGCGAAAAAGAATATTATATAATGATGCTTTTGCTGCAATTCGGTATGACTGGCGTATTTGTATCACTTGATTTATTCCTATTCTATATTTTCTGGGAATTAATCTTGATACCGATGTATTTTTTGATTGGTATATGGGGTGGCAAAGAAAGAATTTATGCAGCCGTGAAGTTCTTTATTTTCACAATGGTTGGCTCGCTTTTGATGCTCGTTGCGATAGTTTGGCTTGCAAGCTACGTCGGGAAAGTAGCTGATATTCCCAGCGGCTTTACAACTAATTATTTGATTATAAGCAAGCACTCCCCAATGATTCCAATGGCTTATCAGCAATGGATATTTTGGGCATTTGCACTTTCGTTTTTAATCAAAGTGCCAGTATTCCCATTGCATACTTGGTTGCCCGATGCTCACACAGAAGCGCCAACAGCGGGTTCCGTCATACTTGCAGGCGTTTTATTGAAAATGGGCACTTACGGATTAGTAAGATTTAATCTTGAGCTGTTCCCGCAAGCATCTTTTGAATACGCTCATTTAATTTCTTGGCTCGCGGTTATTGGTATAATATACGGCGCTTTGGTGGCTATGATACAATCGGACTTCAAGCGATTAGTAGCATATTCATCTGTCAGCCACTTGGGTTTTGTGGTGCTTGGCATATTTTCAATGACTGCCGAAGGGTTGCAGGGCGCAATCATACAAATGGTGAATCATGGGCTATCGACTGGTATGTTATTCCTTTGCGTTGGTATGATTTATGACCGCAGGCATACAAGAGAAATAGCTGAGTTCGGCGGGCTTGCTCGCGTTATGCCCGCTTTCACAGTGTTTTTTGCCATAGCTATGCTTGCATCTGTCGGACTTCCGGGCTTAAACGGCTTTGTGGGCGAGTTTTTAACTTTGCTTGGAGCGTTCAAGTCGCCATTCCTTGCAAATCAATGGTTTGCTATCATTGCCGCCACTGGTGTTATTTTTGCCGCGATATACTTGCTCTGGATGTTCAGAAGGGTTATGTTTGGCACTATCGAAAATCCAGCAAACTCGCATTTGCCCGATATAGACAAAAGGGAATGGACTGTTCTTGTGCCGATTGTCATTTTCATAGTTTGGATAGGAGTTTATCCATCAATGTTTATGAAATATTCGGAAAATTCAACGCGCAAACTAGTTAATAAATTAGAACTTATTAAGTTCGGAAAAGAAAGATATTTATTGCCAGGCGCCGAAGTCATCGAGCAGGCAGATAATAAATAATTATGTTGTTGGAAAATTAAAAATAGAAAATATGACAAATGAATTACTTACCGAACTACAATGCGCATCGCCGATACTGATAACATCGGTAATGGCGATAGTCTTGATTGTAATCGATGCTCTAAGTGGTAAAAACAAAACGCTAAACTATGTTTTGTCCATTCTATCGCTGGTGATTGCGATGGTAGCAACTGGAATTTTGCTTATGACAAGAAGTTTCATCCCAGCTGCCTCCTTGAAGGAATTTCCACTAACGATGGGAATGCTGTCATACAGCGGTTTTTCTTATGTTTTCGACTTAATATTTCTTATTGCGGGTCTGCTAACGATTATCGCTTCGCGAGAATATCATTCGAGAGCCGACTACGAATACAAAGAATATTACTCCATTACCGTGCTCGCAGTCTTGGGGATGATGATGATAGCCCACTCTAAAGATATGCTATTGCTATTCATCGGTATAGAAGTAATGTCTATCTCGTTTTTTGTGCTTGCGGGCTATTTTAGAAATAGAATATCATCTATCGAAGCAGCATTAAAATACTTCTTATTAGGCGTGTTTGCAACTGGATTTTTGCTCTATGGCATTGCTATGATATATGGAGCAACTGGCAGTATTAACTTCGACGCCATTGCTACCATTATTGATGCTGGAGATTACGATAAGTTATATCTTACTCTTGGCATCGGACTTGCTATAATTGGCTTGTCGTTTAAAATTGCCGCATTCCCATTTCATCAATGGGCGCCCGACGTCTATCAAGGCTCGCCGACTATTTCTGCGGGCTTTATGAGCACTGCTGGCAAGGCTGCTGCTATTTTTGCTTTTGTGATAATTGGAAAATATACCTTGATAGCTCCTCTTGAATTTATGTCGAGCAGTTTCGTTGCACATACTCAGTTGATTATCGCTATAATTTCCGCGGCAACTATGCTAATAGGAAATATAACGGCTATTTCGCAAAATGACGTAAAGCGTATGCTGGCTTATTCTTCCGTAGCCCATGCGGGGTATATGCTAATGGGTATTGTCGCAAATTCGGTTGATGGCTGGGTGGCATCGACTTACTATGCAGCAGCTTATATGTTCATGCAAATCGGTGCTTTCGCTGTGGTAGCCAATTTGGAAGGAAAAGAAGGCGAATTTTCGACATTCGACCATTATGCGGGATTGCACAAATATCGCCCTGT
>JAKIZN010000205.1 GCA_022708005.1 Bacteroidota bacterium
CTTTTTCATAGTACGCAAAAATTACAAGTACGTCTAACAAGGACATCAAAGAAACGGTATCCCACTGAATAAAATCTCTATCGCCTTTTTCTCCTTCATCTTTTACAATTGGTATGACAGTTACCTTCTTAGAAATATGTAAAGTATTAAAAACGCGCTCATAAGGATAAGTGCGAGTTCGTTTGGGTGAAACCCATTTTGAAATTGCAAACGCGTTGTTGCTATCTTTTAACAAACAAGCAGATGGGGCATCGTTGATATTGAAATTTTTAATATCAATTTCTTTTAAGTCACCTGACAACAATATCTTGTACTTAATACCTGTTATTTTCCCTTTGATGTCCATCTTATTAATTTTAGTTGTTAGTCAAGCTATACTTCACAGCCACTCTTGCTAAATTTCCTTAGTCGGAACAGTTACGAAAAATGTTGTGCCAACCCCTAAACTGCTTTCCACTCTGATAGAACCTTTATTGATGATAGAAAACTCTCTGCATAGCACTAACCCGAGCCCCGTGCCTGTTTCGTTTGCAGTCCCCAAAGTAGAGTTATATTCATCAATCTTGAATAACTTCTCTAAAGTTTGTTGATCCATTCCAACGCCGTTATCTTGAACATAAAATTCTATAAAATTATTGCTGGTGTGGGTGTGTCCTACTTTAATCTCACCACCATAGTTTGTAAATTTCAAAGCGTTGGAAATTAAATTGCGAATTATGGTGTTTATCAAGTTTAAGTCGGAATAAACTATAGTTTTTTCAGGGATAGTATTGAGCAAGTTGATTCTTTTGGAATTAGCTTTGTGTATTGCTAAATTGATATTCATATCGACCGCTTGGCTCAAGTCGATATATTCGGGAGTATACTGAATCGTGCTGCGCTGTATTCGAGACCAATTGAGTAGATTTTCCAAAAGTTTATGCAAGTCGGTAGCAGATTTATTGAGCGCCAGCGCCAAATCTTGAATATCTTTAACCTCAAGCTCTTCAATATTAGTCGATAAATATTTCGTTAAGCTCAAAAATCCTTGAAATGGCGACATTAAATCGTGGGCGATGATAGAGAAAAATTTATCTTTGGAAGCTAAAGAGTCCTTGAGCTTGCTTTCCGATTGAATTAATTGCCTATTAAGCTCTATAATGTCGGTAGCTCGCTCGTCGGTTAATCTATTCGAGAGCTTTAAAGCTACAATTAAATTCTTCATTTCTTCTTCGTTACGGCGCTGCTCTGTAATATCCGTAGCCGAGCATGCCAAAAGCTCAACATCGAGCTTAGCATTGAGCTTTGGGGTTACTTTAATTCTAAGTAGCCTTTTGTTGCCAGCTTTATTAAAAATAAACTTATCGAAATATTGTGGATATTTGCTAGCCCACACTTTAGAAAATATATCTACCAGCCCATCAGCTTCATGGAATGGCAAAATATCGCTCATCTCTTTGTTTTTAGGAAAATTTTTATCCACACCGAAGAAATCAGCGAAGGCATAATTTACAGTGCCAATCTTTCGTGGAGTTTGCATAAACCATATTAGAGAGTCGGCGTTATCAAGCAGCAGTTCTTGCTCGTTGCTTTTTTGCGACAGTTCTTGCTTGGCATGCTTAAGCAGCGAAATATCTTCTATAATAATAATTCCACCACTTAATTTATCTTGATGAACTAACGGCACAGCGCGGACATTGCAAAAAATGCGGTTGCCCGAGCCATTGACCGAAATATCAATATCGCGAAGCTCCACTAATCTATTATCGAGTACTTTTGCGATTTCTCTGCAATAATCTTCCTTACAGAACCCTAAACGAGAAAAATGCTTTCCTAAAATATCATCTTTTGCAAACTTGCCGCCTAAAAATTCAGTAAAAAGATAATCATTCGCGAAGTTCACTATTCCATTTTCGTCAAATGTCATAATGGAAATAGGCGACTTGTTAGCTAATGTTAAGTTGTCTGCCTCAATTTCTGTATAGGCTTTTTCTATTTTCTTTTGCTTTGTAATGTCGATTATTTGCAAAGCAATAAATTTTTTTTCAAATGGATAAGCCCTTACTTCAAAAATTTTATTGGCATTTAGACTTTTTGCTTCATATATTGCTGCAGTACCTAAATTTACAATTCTATGTAAAAATGACTCAAGATTAGAAAATAGCCTGCCAAAGAACAAGCCGATACTTTGGTGCAAAATTTCGCCTCTAACCAAGCCAAAGCAATCGAAAAAAGCCTTGTTGGAATCAAGAAAAATAAAATCATATTTATCGCTTCCAACGTTAATAATTTCAAGCAAGGCGAAGCCGCTGTACATATTATTTAAAAACGAGTGATATAGTTCTTCTCGCTTCATATCAATCTCGAATCTATTTTATAAAAATTAAAGTCCTAATCTTTCGAAGATAAAATCAACACTTTTAAAAATTTCATCAAAGCTAAATAATGACTGTAATTCCTGCTCGTCAAAATGCTGCATTAAGTCCGAATTTTCTTTTAGGGTCTGGCTAAAAGGAATTTTTTCGTTCCATGTCCTCATCGCAGAACTCTGGACAAGTTCATAAGCAGTTTGACGTTTCAATCCTTTTTTCGCGAGCGAAAGCAATACTTTTTGCGAATTATATAGACCAAGAGTTAGTTCCAAATTGCGTTTCATATTTTCTGGATAAACTATTAAATTGTCAATCAAATTAATAGCCCGCACTAAAATATAATGGCAAGAGATGGTCGAATCTGGGAATATCACTCTTTCGACAGAGCTATGCGATATATCTCGCTCGTGCCATAATGCATTGTTTTCTATGCCCGCCAAAGCATTTGTGCGTAGCAAACGGGCTTGCCCACAAATATTTTCGCTGCTTATTGGATTCCGCTTATGTGGCATAGCAGAACTCCCTTTTTGCCCTTTTGAAAAAAATTCTTCGGCTTCTAAAACTTCGGTTCGCTGCAAATGCCTGATTTCAGTCGCGATTTTTTCGAGCATAGAGCCTATCATAGCTATACTATGCAGAAATTGAGCGTGCCTGTCTCGCTGAATTATCTGCGTTGATACCGGTGATGGCTCCAAATTCAATTTCTTGCATACATACTCCTCAATATATGGCGGAATATGTTCGAAAGTGCCAACCGCTCCGCTTATCATACCGACCGAAATTTCGCCGATACTTTGCTTCATTCTCGCGACGTTGCGTCTGCATTCGTCAATCCACAAGGCGAATTTCAGACCAAACGTCATTGGTTCTGCGTGAACGCCGTGGCTTCTTCCAATGCACACTGTATATTTATGCTCATTAGCTTTCTTAACAAGCACCGCTTCTAATTTTTCAAGTTCGCTTAAAATCAACTCGCCTGCTTGCTTCGATTGAACAGACAGTGCGGTGTCCAGAATATCGGAAGAAGTCATACCAAGATGTATAAATCTCGACGCTTCTCCAACTTGCTCCTCAATACTTGTTAGAAACGCAATTACGTCGTGTTTAGTTTTTAGCTCAATTTCATTTATTCTATCTATGTCAATTTTTGCTTTACTTCTAATTTCTGCAATAATTTCCTTTGGGGCTATGCCAAGTTCCACTTGTGCTTCGCAAGCAAGAGTTTCAATTTCAAGCCAAATTTTATACTTATTCTCATCAGACCAAATTTTTGCCATTTCTGGCAAAGTATACCGCTCTACCATTTTCCCTCAATTTAAAATTTAAAAAACGACACTTATTAGGAAAAACTAATTTAAGCAAAAATAAGCAAAAAATAGCCATTTTAATTGAAAAATATTTGCTAATGTTATTGTTTTTCAACCCGAATAATCTATTAGAAGCCTTTCTATTACCCATTAGCTATTTTCCA
>JAKIZN010000206.1 GCA_022708005.1 Bacteroidota bacterium
ATTTAGTTTATGAATACAAAGGATTTACTCCTCGCGAATATGGCTGGAGGATGACTCTCGAAAAACTTATAGAAATAGATAAAAAAGGTGATTTGGGTTGGTCATCTAATGGCAAGCCGTTTAGGAAACTCAGACCCAGCGACGATAAAGGTAACCCAATCTATAATTTATGGGACGATATAAACAGACTTTATTCTGGCTCTCACGAATCTATTGGCTATCCTACTCAAAAGCCAGAAAAACTTTTAGAACGTATAATATCTCTGACTTCCAACGAAGGCGATATTGTTCTCGATCCATTTGTCGGCGGTGGGACAACTGTTGCTGTTGCTGATAGATTGAAACGTAATTGGATAGGGATTGACCAATCCGTTGCGGCTATCAAAGTTTCTGAAATGAGGCTTAATAAGCAGCAGGGATTATTTTCTGCTCCTTTCTCCGTTACGCTGCATAAATATGACTACGACACATTGCGTAATAAAGACGCATTCGAGTTTGAAAAGTGGATTGTTGAGCAATTCGGAGGCTTTTCGAATGCAAAGCAACGTAATGATTTTGGTATTGACGGACGCACTCGAGAAAATATCCCAATTCAAGTTAAACGCTCCGACAATATCGGCAGAAACGTAATAGATAATTTTCATTCGGCGCTGATGCGATTTGACAAAAGCCTCTATGAAAAGAATAAGTTAGCTAATCTTCCTGTCGGCTATATCATAGCTTTTTCTTTTGGAAAAGGAGCGATTCAAGAAGTTGCGAGACTAAAAAATGAAGCTGGGGTACTCATTAATCTTGTAACGGTAGAAGAAATTGTTCTGATTGCCAAGAAACCAAAGCTAACGGTTACGTTTAATGATAAAGGAATAGATAGCAAAGGCTTGCGGCAGATAGAGTTTCAGGCGACGGCGGAAAGCGAGAACGGCATAGAAATGTACGCTTGGGATTTCGATTATGTAGAAAACGAACCATTCAAGGCAGAAGTTTTAATAGATCGTGAGGGCACTCAAAGCTATAAATTTAAGCCCGGGCAGCACACAGTTGCCGTCAAAGCAGTAGATGAAGAGGGCTTAGAATCGCTTGAAATAATCCGCATAAAGATAAATGGGGAAATAATTGAGGAGTAACTTGCTTTTTGAAGCATAATAGGTGCCGCGCATACCCCACACATCACCGCGCATTTATAGCTTTTACTATCTCTTTTTTGCCGTTGCCTTCGATAATGAAAATTATTAGCCCGCTCGGCAATTCTGATTTGCTAATTTCTGCTATCTCGTTGCATTCTATATGCTTTTCTAAATTGCCATTTAAGCTATACGCGCCAACTGAAAATTTATATGGACTTGCAAAAGTGAATGAATCGCCCGTTTCGCTGAATGCCACTTGGCTTTTGATATCGTTTGCAACTGATGTCGGCTTGTCGGTATATCTAATTGAAATTGCATCTAAATCAAAACCTGTTACCATAAATTCCGGCTGATAGTAAGGGTGAGTTTCGTTGATGCAAACTATTTTTGAAACGTCCTTTATTTTTATGTGTGTAATGTAATCTAATCCTAATTCGCTGATGTCGAAGCCATCGCCACCGCAAGCGGGATAATTAAAAGGGTCTTCGCTGCCGATAGTAGGAGTTTTGCCCGCAAGCCCGCTTAACGTCCATTCATTATAAGGAAATTTTATGAAATTTACGCCATCTTGACTGACCGAAACAATTGCTGGCTCTGCAAAAATAACGCCGTCAAAGTCTCGCTTGAAGGCATTTTCAAAAATAATGAAGTCCACGCCTTCGCCATCATATATTTTCCCGCTTCTAATGCCGACGATTATTTCGCCGCCTATGCCAAGCGATAATATATCCTCCGGTGCGGAGGCTGGCACACTCACAGTGGCACTGCTCGCGGGCGCCCCAAATATGTTCATCGGGAAATATTCCGGTGATTGCCCTACATTTTGCCCTATACCCGGGGTAAAGCTATAAACAGTATCTATAAATCCCTTCGCGAACGAATCGGAGGCAAAAGCAAATAGCGCTATGCAAAAAAGCAAATATTTCATTTCAGCGATTTTAGTGCAAAATTTTGATTAAAATCCTTTTACGAAAATACAAAAACTTGATAAAATAATAGCAAGACTAACACGGTTTTTATACTTTTAAGATTTGAAGCATCGCAATATGAATAATAAAGCAAGAATGAAGAAAATTATAAGCATTTTGGCAGAGAATTATCCAGATGTTAAGATACAATTGAATCATTCTAACCCGTTTCAATTGCTGATAGCTACTATACTTTCGGCTCAATGTACCGACGCGCGAGTAAATATGGTTACCCCTTATTTATACGAAAAATACCGCAGCGTGCAAGATTATATCGATGTTCCATCGGAGGAACTCGAAAAAGATATATTTTCTACTGGATTTTATAAATCCAAAGCAAAAAATATTAAATTGGCAAGCGTTGCGATACGTGATAATTTTTCTGGAGAAGTGCCTTCAACTTTGGAAGAATTGCTGACTTTGCCCGGCGTTGGCAGAAAAACGGCAAATGTGATTTTAGGGCATTGCTTCGATACTCCCGCGATTGTGGTCGATACGCATGTAATTAGAATTACCAATAGGCTTGGCTTTGTCAGCACCGATAATGCCGTTAAAATTGAATTTGAGCTAATGAAGATAGTCCCTAAAAAAGATTGGGTAGCATTTACGCACTATTTAATAAATCACGGCAGAAAAATTTGTATTGCTCGCAAACCTAAATGCGAAGAGTGCCCAATTGCCGATTTATGCGAGTATAATCAACATCGCAAATAATTGTTTGGTTGTATTAAATTACTTTTTTATCTTTGACATTTTACAATGAGCAGGTATTAATGAAACTTCTTATAATAATTTCAAGCTTCACTTTGGGAGTGCTAATCGGCATAGCAGGCGGAGTTAATCGCCCTAAAGCTATATGGTGGAAAGTTTTAGCTGTTGCATTGCCTGTGGCGGGCGCTTGGCTATCAATTTATCCGCGAGTTGCCGCGAGCCTGCAAGAATTAGATATAATCTCGAAGTACATTGCAAATGAACCAGTGCCGACGCTAATATATATCAGCGATAACCAACTGCATACAGACGAAGCCAGCAATCAAACATATATGCAAGTGCATGGTTTGGAGGACTTTAGCGATAAGCCACATAAAATTTATATAGACAAAAAGAATCACGAAATTATTACAAAATACAACAAATGGGTTGTTAATTTATTGGCTGCCCCTAACTCGAAAGATGTCAAACTCGCGGAAATAGTGCAACATAATCCTTGGATTACATACCCTTACGTTATGTCGCTCGGCGATAGGATAAAGATATTAAACTTCCATGTGCCTATGGCTTGGGTGGCGGTGCTATCGTATTTCATATCTATGTTTTTCTCAATCAGATATTTAATTTCGCCTAATTATAAATTTGACGTTATGGCAGCTTCTGCGGCTGCTCTCGGCACTGTGTTTGCAATACTCGCAACTGCATCTGGAATGGTATGGGCGAAGTTTAATTGGGGTAGTTTTTGGAATTGGGACCCTCGCGAAACTTCGATATTTGTGCTATTGCTTATTTATTTTGCATACTTTGCGCTGCGCGCCGGCATTGAACGGGAAGACCTTAGGGCAAATTCATCGGGAGTATATTCGATTATTGCCTTCGTTACTGTTCCGTTCCTTGTATTTGTTCTGCCGAGAATTACATCTGGACTTCATCCCGGCTCGCAAGGCGGCGATATGGGCGGACCAATTTTGAGCACTTCCAAAGGAATGTTGGATTCGCAACTGATGT
>JAKIZN010000207.1 GCA_022708005.1 Bacteroidota bacterium
TTCAAATTATTCCAGCCACGAATAATTTTATCGGCATTTATCGGCTGCCCTTGCTTGAATTTTAGCTCTCGCTGAATAAGAAATAGACTCGTCTCTTCATTGCCCGACACTTTAATTTCGTGAATTATGCCTTCGTCAATCGTTAGAAACAAATTTCCTTCTGCATCTGCCCTTTGCGATGAAATAGTAGCGTAGGAATAGCCAATTTTTCTATAAAAGCTGATTATATCTTCAAATATTTGGCGCAAAAGCGATTTGCTCAAAAATAAATTTCTGCGATTATCTGCCAATTCTTTTATATACTCTTGCACTCGGACATTTTCGCATCCAGAAACTTGAATGGAAATAAGTTTGCGATTAGGCTTCGCTATAAAAGTAACGTCTTCGCTGGTGAAAGTAGCGGCAATAGACTCATATCTTCCAGATTTCAGCAATTGGCTGAGCGCAATATTATAATCGCTTAAATTATTGAAATCTAACAAGAATCTGAAGAAATAAACTGAATCCGAATAATCGAAATTTTTTAAAATATAATTTTTATTTTTGAAATCATGATAAGAGATATTTTTGTGATAATTTGAATTTATAAGCGAATCGAGCAACCGCATATATCTTTGCTGAATGGCATCGGCAAGTTCTATAGAAGCCTGTTTGCCTTTTATAATCAAAGTATCAAGATTATTGAAATCAGTATTTTTGTGAGAACTGATATTTGGCGTTATGATGAAATCAGCCTTTTTGAGTTGCTCCTGCGTCAGTTTATTCATCGAAATAGAAACTACTTGATCGGCAATATTCCACGGCGTATTAAGTTGCTCTGGTGGCAGCAGCGGCGATATAGTATTAATAGCAATAATCATCTGTGGCTGAAATTCAAACGATTGCTCAACGGGCGCATTTGCAAGCACTCCGCCGTCAATTAATATCATCGAATCAATCCTAACAGGCGTATATCTCAATGGTAGAGTGGCACTTGCCCGAACAGCAGAAATAATACTACCCGACTTTTGGGATATGGACTGCCCAGAGGTCAAATCGGTTGCGACTGCCCGAAATTTATACTTCAAATTATCAAAATTGCCACTTGGCTTATATAAGCTATTCCAAAAAACTTTTTGCAAAGTCATATTAAACTCGTCGCCTGCCGATATTGCTTCTGGCACGATAAACTTGAAATTTTTAAATCTCAAAGTTAGCAAACTTCTATCTTCTATGACTTTTTGGTCTAAAAATAAATCATTCCTATTATGGGTTCGTGAAATCGACAGCATATTATCCCAATCGATAGAGTTTACAATTGAGTCAAGCTCGGCGGTGGAATAGCCCGAAGCTATCAGCCCACCGATGATAGAGCCTATCGATGTGCCGACAATATAATCAAATGGAATACCGGACGATTGAAGTCCTTCGATTGCTCCGACTTGCGATATTCCTCTTGCACCTCCGCCGCTGAGGACAATAGCGACTTTAGGGCGAATCGTTTCGTAATCGGGATAAACTATTGTAGTTTGCGAAAAAGCCGTATTTTTAGCAAAAAGCGCTGCCAGCAGCAGGCTGATTAGCAATATAGCAGATATTTTTTTCAATATCAACGTATCTCAAAAGATGAATAAATTTCACTTATATCGCAATTTGCAAACACAACTTTTTCGACTCTCGACCTGCTTGGTCCCGCTTTTAAATGCTGCTTAAATAACTGCAAATCTTTCTCTTTGCCAACGGCTACGCCAACAACAGCGCCGTCATATTCATTACGAACATAGCCTCGCAAATCAAGTGCCGCCGCGGCTTTTAAGACAAAATACCTGAAGCCGACGCCTTGCACCACGCCTTCCACTCGAAATTCAATACAACTTTTAGCCATAAATAATTTTAGCGAAACTCTGCATCAATCACAAAAACAAATATACGAAAAAATAACAAATCGAGTGAAATCATTTTGAGGTTGTCTTATGAGGTAGCAGATGAGAGCGTCGGTATTTTTCAGATGCCCAACATCTTCGAGGTGTAGGACATCTGAAAGCTAAATTGTAACGAACCCAAAGGGTTCAAATGTTTGTAGTAATGAATAATCGGAGATTTATACGGCTCCGTAGGAGTCGCATTGGTTTAACATTATACGGCTCCGTAGGAGTCGCATTGGTTTAACATTATACGGCTCCGTAGGAGTCGCATTATGTTATGCAATTTTATTTTCTACAAACATCAAATCCCTTCGGAATTAAAATAAACTCAAATAACACATTAGAGATTATTGCTTAATGAACTATTTGGATTTAAGCGATTTACAATCGCAAATATTACTATATTTCTATTGCGTCCGCCCCAAAATAAAAATCCCGTTGCCTTGGTTTGAAACGTCTTTACAACAAGGGGACACAAATTCGCCTATGAATGGAGGATTTGTAGTACCAAGGCAACGGGTCGCGTTTAAATACACATTTTCTCTCACTACAAAATTATACACAAAGTGCAATAAAAAATATAGTAGTAATTGCGATTTTTTTGTGGTTATTTTGACTACAAGTTGGAAGATGCACTTTATTAAACCCAAATATTTCATTAGAAATAATTGTCTATTGCATTATTTGGGATTAAGATGTCCTACACCTTCGAGGTGTAGGACATCTGGGGGAACACTAGAGGCAATTTCAAGCAATAATACTATTCTTGAGAAAATGAGAAAAAAATGAGAATTAGATTAATTAAACGTAATTATTTGGCAAAGGCTATTTGCTAGAATTTTAGCAAATTATGGCATAAATCATATCTCTATACTTATATGTATTGATTGAACTTAAGTTATTAGTAAAACGAATTTTAGCAAACAAAAAGAAGTGGGGCAAAAGTAGTAATTGGACGATAGCAGCTTTGCGGCTTGGCGATAGTTGGGAGTTGATTTGGATTTGAGCAAGCCCACAATTAATATTTTAGGCATTTCAAATATTTTTTGCAAAAAAAAAGTGGAAGCATATAAAATATACGGGACTTGTCGCAAAAAACTGATATTAGACGCTGCTTAAGGGTGTCGAGCCTTTTCCTATTATAATGAAATAAATATTATATTGAAATATTGGTATTCTTTTTTTTACTATTTTAGAGGTTAAAAAACATAATGAGCATTAGTTTAATAGGTAAATCAATAGCCGAATCGGCTACCTTAAGGTTGAACGAAATTGCTGCAGTGCTACGGGCAAAGGGAGAGCCAGTAATACACTTGGGCGGTGGCGAACCAAAGACAAAAGCTCCGCTTGATGCTATTCTCCAGTCTGTTTCGTTATTAAATTCGGCGGAAGTCCGCTATACTCCTGCCGATGGTATTCCAGAGCTTAAGCAAGCCGTTATTAGATATACACAAGACTTTTACGATAGAAAAGTCGAAGCAGGAAACGTTATCATCTCGGGCGGCGCTAAACAAGCTATCATGGTAGCTTTGCAAACAATTTTAAATCCGCAGGAAGAATGCGTTTTTCCTGCACCATATTGGGTAAGCTATCCAGAGATGTGCAGAATGATTGGGGCGATTCCAGTGCCAGTTTATCCCGAAGATGGCTCTTTTTACCCAACGATACAAGACATTGAACGCGTGGTAACTTCCTATACTAAATGCGTTATCATCAACAGCCCAAATAATCCAAGTGGCGCCGTTTATTCAGAAGAGTTTATCCGCGATATAGTTGAGTTTTGCGAAAAACGCGGCATCTATTTGATAATGGATGATATTTACGCTCGTCTAATTTTTGATGGTCGCAAGCCTATCAATTGCTATAATTACGCTAAAGACTTGGGCGAAAACTCG
>JAKIZN010000208.1 GCA_022708005.1 Bacteroidota bacterium
TATCGCTTAATTTTAAATGTAGTTCTTCCCACTCGCCCATTTTGCTGTCAAGCAAAGTGCGAGCGTCATTGTATTCTATCCGCTTGGCTTTGGATAGCTCTACGTCTGCATAAAAGTCTGGGTCAGAAAAAAGTGCATCAAGCTCGGCTATTTTTTCCTCAAGGCTTGAAATTTCTGTCTCGCAAGCCGCTATTGCTTTCTTTATTTTGCTTTCTTCTCGTTGCAACTCTTTTCGCCTTAGCCTATCTGCTTGAACGGCTGATACTTGGGTGGATTCGGCTGGCTTATTAGCAACAATATTTCTTTCTAATTCTCTTAAATTTTCAATATTGACTTTTTCGAGATATTCATTAATCGAGCCGAGATATTCTTTGATATGCTTATTTGCAAAGTGATAAGTTTTTGATGTCAATTCAGATAGAAAATCGCGGTCATGCGAGACTATCACAAGCGAGCCAGAAAATTTGAGCAAAGCATTCTTTAGCACATCTTTTGCAAGCATATCGAGATGGTTGGTCGGCTCGTCTAATATCAAAAAGTTAATTGGCTCAAGCAATAATCTAGCGATAGCTAATCTTGATTTTTCGCCACCCGAAAGCACTTTTACTTTTTTATTAACCGAATCGCCACTAAAAAGAAAAGCTCCTAATAAACTCCTCACTTTAGCTCTCATATCGCCAATAGCCGCGTTATCTATTACTTCAAAGACAGTAGCGTTGCCATCAAGCATAGAAGCTCGGTGCTGTGCGAAATACCCGATATTAACGCCAGTGCCAAATTTCAGCTCGCCATCGTAATCTTCCGTGCCAGCCAATATTTTTGACAGCGTAGTTTTGCCTTCGCCATTTTTCCCGACAAATGCTACTTTTTCGCCGCGCTCTAATGCGAAATCGATAGATTGAAGCACAAGCTTTTCGCCATAAGATTTGCTCAAAGATTTCGCTTCGACAATCACACGCGACGACCGCGGCGGCTCGGGAAATCTAATATTAATAGACGATAAATCTTCTTCCTCCACTTCAATTCGCTCTATTTTGTCAAGTGCTTTTACTCTCGATTGTACTCGCGAGGCAAGAGTAGCCTTAGAGCGAAATCTTTCTATAAACCGTTCAGTTTCAGCTATTTGCTTTTGCTGGCTCTTCATTGCGGCTATCTGCTCTTCTTTCTGCTTTTTTCTCGCTTCGATAAACGCCGAGAAACTTATTGGCATATCTATAATTTTGCCAAGTGTTAGCTCAAATGTCCTATTAGTAACATTATCGAGAAAAGTTCTATCGTGGGACACAATCAGCATTGCGCCGTGATAATTTTTCAGAAAAGTCTCGAGCCAAGAAATAGACTCGATATCCAAATGGTTTGTAGGCTCATCAAGCAGTATGCAATCGGGCTTGCTGAGCAAAATTTTAGCAAGCTTAACTCGCATTTGCCAGCCGCCACTAAACTGTGATATAGGCTTGATAAATTCATCTTGATTAAAGCCAAGCCCAACCAGCACTTTCTCGATTTCAGCATCTATGGAATGCGCTTCTAATATTTTTAGCCGTTCATTTGCGTAGCTTAATTTTTCAATAAGTTTTGAATATTCTGGCGAACTGTGGTCTTCCCTATGGCTTAATTCTTTGGAAATATTAGCGGTTAACTCATCAAGGTGCGTAATTTCTTTGAGTGCAGATTTTGTTTCTTCAAAAATTGGCAAATCCGAATTAATGTCCATTTCTTGCCGCAAAAATCCAATTTTATAATCATTTGGCTTTGATACGCTCCCAAATTCTGATTCGAGCGACCCTTCTATAATCCTAAGCAGCGTAGATTTCCCTGTCCCATTGCGACCAATAAGCCCAATTCTATCATTTGGGCGAACCACGAAGTTAACGTTATCAAAAAGATAATTGCCACCGAATTGTATAGATAAGTTTGAAACTGATAGCATGATGATTAGGATCCATTGAATAAACTAAACGGTTCAGCCTTCCTGCTTGCTGTTTCATTTTTCATCTTTAGCTTGTAAACGTCCCTTATGAACCCGTTGTTCTTAATCCTGTCAATTATCATATCGTAATACTCTTTATGAAGCTCACAAGAAATGAAATTTCGCTTTAATTCTTTGCATAATAATATTTCTGAACCACTCCCACCAAATAGGATAAATACACTATCCCCCGGCATTGTACATGATTTAATAAGCATTTCAACAAGCTCCAAAGGTATTTGGCAAGCATGAAATGTTTTGTCTTTAGATACGTTTTTAACTAAATCATAATAGAACCAAGAGTAAGGCATTCGACCTATATTTCCCTCTGATATTCTCTGCTGGATTCTTTTATCATTCGGATTTTTGTACGGTTGGGCTACATTTTTTTTATAAAATTTATTATCTTTGGTTTTTGATGCATGTAAAATAGAGCGATGTGCAGTTGTAAATCTTCTGGGGCTATGCCCAATATTGGAATTATAAACCCACACATAATCTTGAACGTCGTAAGCATTATCCTCTAGATATTTAACTCTCAAATAGGCATTTTGCTTCGGATAATTCATCATAAAAAGATTGCCTGTTGGCTTCAATACTCTTAATGACTCTCTTGCCAGCTCGATATACCAGTCAATATATTCATTCCACTTTTTAGTATAATTACTGCCAGAGTAATTAATACCCACGTTATAGTCAGGATCGCCATAGACCATGTCTAATGAGTTATCTGGTATTTGCTTTAATACTTTTAGCACATCGTCATTGATAACAGTATTTAGAAAGCTCTCAATCATTTGGCTTCTCCACTAAATTGTAACGAGCAGAATTTAACAGCTTAATACTTGTTATGTCGAAAGGGTCGTTGAAAGTATAACTCCATAGTTTAATGCTTACAACTCCATTCTTTATGCTTTTAACGGCATAAACACCAATAATTTCGGAAATTTTTCCTTTCACTAATTGGTTGCTCGTGTTCAGGTTATGATAGAAAAGAAATGGATGGTAAATTTGACAAATAGAAAAATCTTTGGGATTGCCATTTTTACTTTCAAAAATTGCTACTTTTCCTTTTAATTCAATTGTTAAATCTATTTCAATTTGAATATTTTTTAAATTTAAAGTAGCTAAATCGCCCAATTTATATGTAAGATCAGCTTTAGTGCGATGTGGGAAATAAGTTTTAGGGCGCTTAATAATTTCAACATTATTGAACTCTGTGTCTTCACCAAAGACAAATTGATGCAATATTCTTTGGTTATTTGCAACTGATAGTATATTACTTTCGCTAGAATTTGATAAGTTTAAAATACTCCTTTGGTAATTCCAATCGATCGTTTTCTCTATAGGCTCGAACTTATGAAATACTTTATCGAAAGCATTTATAAACTGATGATTACCGCTGCCAAGATGAACAATGCAAATGTTTTTTTCAACTAACTCTTGTGGGATTTTAGATGAGGTATCTAACTTAGTAACATCAAACGGGTTACCAAGCCCAATTTTTTTTGAGAACTCTTTTACTATATCATTATGAAAAACATAACTATTCTTTTTTTTGCAGTGTTCATATATCGCAAGAATCACATCTTTTTTTTTGCTCATTTCTCAAATCCATCTAAAAGTACAAAATTTCTTTTAAATCGCTATACGAATAAGTCTCAATTGTCTTGCCATCATCTATTACGCTAAGCTCTTCGCCGTCCCAGAAGTAGTCGTCAAAAGAAGGTGTTGAGTTTTTAAGAAAATTTCTAATCCTATTTATGAAATCATTTTGCTCATCGATAGTAAGCAAATCAAAATCATCTGTC
>JAKIZN010000209.1 GCA_022708005.1 Bacteroidota bacterium
GCTTTGGGCTGGAAAGCTGTTGTATTTGTAG
Organism: Bacteroidota bacterium; assembly: GCA_022708005.1. GTDB lineage: Bacteria > Bacteroidota > Ignavibacteria > Kapaibacteriales > UBA2268 > JAKIZN01. The sequence continues at coordinate 32 of JAKIZN010000209.1, forward strand.
CTAGCTCGCTGCTGATGTGGCTCGGGATAGCAACTTCCATAGCAAGCCAAAATTTGCTATGGGCGTTTGCTTTGCTATTTACAAGATTAGCGGGCGATTACTCAATAATTTTTCCATCTATGAAAATATTAAATCAAACTAAGCAAAAGGGAATGATACTGCCCGCGATTTTCTTCTTTATGCTGATTGAGCTGATTATTCCGTTTACTTTAATTTCAAATAAAGTAGTTTGGAAAGGGCAGGTTTTTCGTTAAAATTACCTTTTATGCAAAAATAATTTAGAAATTATAAGAAAAAGTCTTAATTTTATAATACGGTTTTTACAAATTACAAACTATCAATTAATTGAGAGTGTGTTATGGAAGAATTAAAGCAAATGCGTTACCTCGAAAGAGAAACTTGCATATTATGCGGAGAAGACTTGCAAAAGTTAGAATCCCGCATAGAAAGAAAATGCGATTTCTGCGGTAGCGTTAAACCCATCGCTGTCGAATGCTCTAATACTCATTATATATGCGTCGATTGTATGGCACTATCGCCAACTGATTATGCTTATAATGTATGCTTGCAATATAAGGGCATAGACCCGATTGCATTGGCAGTCGATATTATGAACTCGCCAGTCATAAGAATGCACGGCGCCGAACATCACTTTATCGTCCCCGCTGTACTTACAACTTGCATGCATAATTATCTCAAGTCAACAGAATCGCTAAAGCATAAGTTAGATACAATCAAACGTAGAGCCGACGAAGAAACGCCCCACGCTTGCTCTTACGATCTCGGCACTTGCGGTGCGGCTATCGGAACAGGTGTATTTATGAGCGCCTATCTCAACCGCGAACTTCGAGACGAAGACGAGTGGTCGCTATCCAATACAATTGTTTCGCAAAGTTTAAAGCGGGTTGCCGATAGCGGCGGACCTCGCTGCTGCAAACGCGACACATATTTAGCGCTTGAAACAGCAATAGAGTTCATACGCGATAATTTTGCTATTTCGCTGCCAATTTCTACAGCGAAATGCACATTTTCATTGAGGAATAGAACTTGCAAGCACGAAGATTGCCAGTTCTATAATTTAAGTAACTCATTGGTATAATAGCAATAGCAATTATTAATCCTAAATAATTCATTAGGAACTTTCCTATTGCCTACTCACTGTTTTTCCAGATGTCCTACACTTTTGAGGTGTAGGACATCTATTTTTACAGTCTGAATCAAGATTCTCGGGATTATATGATTATCAGGATAAGAAGGGATAAAATTGAATAATGGGCAAAATAATCTTGGTAATACTTTAATCTTGATAATCCTGATTCAGACAAAAGGTGTAGGACATCTTAAAGCTAAATAGGAAAGAACCCAAAGGGTTCAAATGTTTGTAGTAATGAATAATCGGCACTTTATACGACTCCGTAGGAGTCGCATTGGTTTAACATTATACGACTCCGTAGGAGTCGCATTGGTTTAACATTATACGACTCCGTAGGAGTCGCATTGGTTTAACATTATACGACTCCGCAGGAGTCGCATTGGTTTAACATTATACGACTCCGTAGGAGTCGCATTGGTTTAACATTATACGACTCCGTAGGAGTCGCATTGGTTTAACATTATACGACTCCGCAGGAGTCGCATTCTGTCAACCTATTTCATGACAAGACATAGAGTTTCTAATGCATTATTTGGATTAATAAAAGCCAAAAGGGCGAACATTTCTGTCCGCCCTTTTTTGCATTTTTGCAAGCAACTGCGAAGGTTACTATTTCAGCAAGCCACACTCTTTCATGCACTTCATAATTCTCGCTGTGGTGTCTTCGATGTCGTTATCCAATCCCATCGAAAATCTGACGAGACCCGAAGTCATACCCATAGCTTCTTGCTCTTCCTTCGGTATTTCCGAAGAAGTAGAGCTACCCGGCGAGCTGAAAAGAGTTTTGTAAAATCCTAACGAAACAGCGAAATAGCCCACTTTTGCCTCTTGCATAAGTATCATCAGCTTGCTAGCAGTCTCGAAATCTTTTGCATCGATGGTAATCATACCGCTATAGCCATATTTTGCGTCAATCATAGATGTAATTAACTTATGCTGCGGATGCGATGGCAGCCCGGGATAAAATACCTTTATGCCCGCTTTCTCGAGTTCGCTCGCTAAGTGCATCGCATTTTCGCTGTGCTGCTTCATTCTAATATGCAGAGTGCGCATATTTTTCAATATACTCGCACTGCGGAGACTATCCAAAACAGGACCTAATAGCATTGCAGCACCATCATTTACGCTTTTCAATGACGAGATAAATTCGTGGTCGCCACAAACAGCGCCTGCAACGCAGTCGTTTGTGCCATTAACAAATTTAGTCAAGGAATAAACAACGATATGAGCGCCCAACTTAAATGCTGGCACAACCATCGGGCTGAAAGTGTTATCGACGACCAGCTTTATGCCGCGTTCGTCTGCTATTTTCCTAAGCTCGCGTAAATCAGCTATTTCGAGCAATGGATTGCTAATTGTTTCGCAATAAATCACCTTTGTTTTATCATTAATTTTAGATTTGATTTCATCTAAATCTGTGATATTTACAAAGTTAGTTTTAATTCCGAATTTCGGGAAGAAATTTTTCATAATAGCATAAGTGCCGCCGTAAATTGTCCTGCTCGAAACTATTTCGTCGCCACTGCTGCAAATTTGAAGTAAGCAACTGGAAATAGCGCCCATGCCCGAAGCCATAACGTGAGCGTCTTCGGTGCCTTCGAGTGCTGCCAAAGCCTGCGATAAAAAGTGGTTCATAGGGCTGGAGTGCCGCGAATATAAAAAGCAACCTTCTACTTCTTCACTAAATAATTGTTGCATTTTTTCAACACTGAGGAAAGTATATGTGGCTGCATCGGAAATCGATGGGTTTACATCGCCATACTCGCCAAATACTTGATAATCTTGGATTCTTACTGCAGGGTCTTGGTGCATTTTTATCTCCGAATTTTTATAAATAATCGAAAAAATCATAAACACAAATTTCTTAAAATTATATGAATAAAACAAGCATAAAAAGTTAAATATTTTTATAATTTATCATATATTATATATATTAGCAAGTTGCATCGCTGCCGCAAGAAAACAGCAAATTCGCCGAGAAGCTCAAGAAATAAAAAAAAATTTTGTTTGAAGAATAATTTTGCTTATTTTTGTAAGCCTTGATTGAGTCGATGCCGACGAAAGTCAAAAGCAATGGAGAATCGATTACTGAAGGGGCCCATAGCTCAGTTGGGAGAGCGCTTGAATGGCATTCAAGAGGTCAGGAGTTCGACTCTCCTTGGGTCCACAAGAAAAGTTGCAAATGCGACATTGAAAAAAAGGAGCCGTAGCTCAGTTTGGTTAGAGCGCCTGCCTGTCACGCAGGAGGCCGCGAGTTCGAGTCTCGTCGGCTCCGCATTGAAAAAAAGAAAAAAAGTCGTAAATGCGACGTTGAAAAAAAGGAGCCGTAGCTCAGTTTGGTTAGAGCGCCTGCCTGTCACGCAGGAGGCCGCGAGTTCGAGTCTCGTCGGCTCCGCATTTTGAAAAACAAGTTGCCCCAAAGGGCAACTTGTTTTATTATATAATACTTCTCGCTGCAATTACTTTTACGGCGATTATCTTAATACGCCAAATTTACCTCTGATGTTTGCTTGCGGGACATAGTAGAAATATATTCCATTGCCTAAATTATGTATCGGCAAATCAACGCAAGAATTACCCACTATC
>JAKIZN010000210.1 GCA_022708005.1 Bacteroidota bacterium
AAATTTTTCCATGTTTTGCACAATAATAAGTTGTGGTTACGGGTTCTACTAAAGTAGCTAAATCTGCGTGTGTGGTTGCTCTGCAACTGCGAATAGTGCGACTCAAAATCACAGCAAGCACTTTTTTAGTATGCAGATTTTTTACTTTTTTTATCTGCTCAAATACAAAATCAATTTCATCGCGAACTGTTTGTAAATACCATTTTTCCAAGAACTTACTTTGTAGTTTCTGCTTGATTTGTATGTTATATTTTGCTATTAATTCATTGAATTTTTCTAATACAACTTTCTCCTGTGCTTCGGTATATGCCTTTTCATTAATCTCTTTTTTTCTTATCTTAATTTTAAATTCAGGTGAGGGAAAATACTTTTTGTTGTATATTGTCAAAAACTCCGAAAGCTCTTTTTCAAACTTGATGTGTGGAGCATCAGCCAAAAACTTTTTGAGTGATTTTTTAATTTGCTCAGTTTCTCGATAAAGGTCTGCCAAATCAACTTTTGAAACTTTTACATTTCCTATTAAAGCATTGAACGCCGAAATATCTATGCCGATAGCGTGAATACCTAATTCGTTGGACTGCACCAATGTGGTGCCACTGCCACAGAAAGGGTCAAGCACAATATCATTTTTTTGAAAAAAAGTTTGTGTTTTAAATTCATCTGTATGGCTATCTAAAAAGTATTCAACTAACTGCGGAATATATTTGCCTTTGTAAGGATGCAAGCGGTGCACATGTTTGGTCGTTTCGGCTTCTTTCAGATGCTCAAAACTCAAAGCCCAATTCAAATCATTGCCTAATTTATCTTTCCAATCTAACTCACGGCTACCGTAATAACCTTTATAATACTTAATAAGTTCTTGTTTATCAATTAGAACTACTCCATTATTGTCTGCTTTGGATATTCTGCCGTAGCTTACCAAGTAGGAAATATTAGAAGTTGTTACATTTTTACTAATATGTTGGCTTGCAAACTCGGCAGCTTCTTTGAGAGTGATTAGTTCCATATCGCTAAATTACTTTTCCCATCCTTCCTTGTTACTTTTGTTCATCAATAGCAAAGTTAAGAAAATTAATAGATTTTTCAAAGCACAAATAATTTTTCAATCCGATTAAACCCAAATGATACAATATTGCATTATTTGGGTTTAATTGCTGACGAGCTTTAGCCCCACAACGCCGCAGATTATTAGCAAAAAAGAGAATAGCCTTGCTATTGAAGCAGAATCTTTGAAAAATATTATGCCGATTAGGAAAGTGCCCGCAGCGCCAATTCCAGTCCAAACGGCGTAGGCGGTGCCTATTGGAATATCTTTTTGCGCCAGCCATAGAAAAAATCCGCTTAGTCCCATGCTCACTACGCTTACGCTGACCCATAGCCACCTATAACTGCCCTGCGATAATTTAAACCCAAGCGGCCAGCCAATTTCAAAAACCCCAGCTATAAATAGATACATCCAACTCATTTGCTACTCATTCGACAATAAAAATGATTTGATGAATTCATCAATGTCCCCGTCCATTACTGCTTGAATATCTGTGCGTTTAGCTTCTGTCCTATGATCATTTACCATTGTGTACGGCTGAAAAACATAAGAGCGAATTTGGCTGCCCCATTCAATTTTCTTTTTAGTGCCTTCGATAGCAGACTTAGCCGCTTCTTCTTCCTCACGGCGCTTTTGGTAAAGCCTCGAGCGGAGCATTTTCATAGCCCTTTCGCGATTTTGGAATTGGGAACGTTCTTGCTGGCAAGCAACAACTATCCCAGTCGGAACGTGCTTCAAGCGAACGGCTGTCTCTACTTTGTTTACGTTTTGCCCACCTTTGCCGCCCGAGCGAAATGTGTCCATTTCTATATCAGCAGGATTTATCTCAATTTCCACGTCGTCGCCTACCTCAGGATAAACAAAAACAGACGCAAAGGAAGTGTGCCTGCGGGCATTTGAATCAAACGGCGAAATTCGCACCAAACGATGCACGCCCGTTTCTGCTTTTAAATATCCATAAGCGTATTTTCCTGCAACTTCAATAGTTGCTGACTTGATACCAGCTCCGTCCCCTTCGAGTTCATCGACTAAATATACTTTATAATTATGCCGCTCTGCCCAACGAGTATACATTCTAAGCAGCATTTCCGCCCAATCTTGTGCTTCGGTGCCGCCCGCGCCCGAGTGAATTTGCAAAAGGGCTGTTTTATCATCATCAATTCCAGAAAGCATATTTCTGACTTCAAGCGTATCGATTGCCTGCACGGCTGCATCTATTTCTGATTGCAGCTCATTTGTCAGCGTTTCGTCTTCGGCTTCGCTAGCTAACTCCCAAAAAGCTTTTGCATTCTCATATTTTAGGTTAGCTTCGCCGAAAATGTCGAGCCAATCATCTAATTCAGCTATTTGCTGCATAATGGCTTTAGCAGAACTTTGGTCGTTCCAAAAATTATCTTCTTCCGCTATCGACTTTAACTCTTTAATTTTCAACTCTTTTGAATCAATGTCAAAGGAACCTCCGGAGGTTTTTGAGACGTGGTTCTAAATCTTCTAATAATTGCTTTTGCGGTTCAAACATTTTCTATTTCAATAAATAATATAAATTTACTATGAAAAATTACAAATTTACGAAGTTTTTCAAAATTATTTACTATAAAACTTATATTTGATTCATTGCACTATTAGTTTGGCATTAATCAAGATTCTTCCTATTTTTGCACTTAAATCTTCACCATTTATGAATTTTTTATTTATTAAATTGGTGCAAATTTTAACCCTCTAATCAAAACAAGGAAATAGTATGCTAAAAGAACTACTGCGTCCTGAGATATTAGAGCTTATTGAGCAAAGAAAATGGAACGACCTTCGAGATGGGCTTTCTAATTGGCCCCCACCCGAAATTGCAGAAATTTTACTTGATATAGATCAACAAGATAGAGCTATTCTTTTTAGAGTGTTGCCACGCGACCTAGCTGCCGAAGTTTTTTCTTATTTAGAATATGACCAGCGGGACGAGCTTTTGCACGGGTTGAATGACCACGAAACAAAAATTCTCCTTGCTGACTTGAGCCCTGACGATAGAACGGCACTGCTCGAAGAGTTGCCCGGAAAAGTTACTCGCCGTATGCTTAACTTACTAAGCCCAGAGGACTTAAAAGAGGCAAGAGAGCTATTGGGCTACCCAGAGGAAAGCGTCGGGAGGCTTATGACGCCAGACTTTGTAGCTGTGAAAAAGGATTGGACTGTCGGAAAAGCACTTTCGCATATACGGATTTTCGGTAAAGAAAGCGAGACTATTTATAGAATTTATGTGGTAGATGAAAAAGGTAAGTTGCTTGATGATATTATGCTTAGGACGATAATACTCGCTGATGAAAGTGAAACTATTGCGAATTTGATGGATTACTCTGTGATTAGCATATCTGCTTTTGCAGACCAAGAAGAAGCAGTGCGTTATCTCGAAAAGTACGATATTTCGGCATTGCCGGTGGTTGATTCTGATGGTCAAATAGTTGGCATCGTTACGTTTGATGATATAATGGACGTTTCTTCGGAAGAAATTACCGAAGATATTCATAAATATGGTGCGGTTAATCCAGTTGATAAATCTTATATGAGCGCTAGCGTTTTTACTTTATGGGCTAAACGTATCCCTTGGCTTTTAGCGCTGTTAGTAACAAGTTTCGTTTCGGCTGGAGTAATTGAAAAATATTCTGACTTAATACAAACATTTGTCGCTCTGTCTTTTTTTATCCCGATGCTTAATGGCTCGG
>JAKIZN010000211.1 GCA_022708005.1 Bacteroidota bacterium
AAGAGCCAATATTTGCGTTAGCCGAAAAATCATAGCCATCATATTTAAAGCCTGTTTGTGAGTCATACTTAAATTTAGCCGATACTTGCGAAGAGCCATCGTACGGCACAACTGCATTAATCACAATTTGAGCTTTAACGTTAATAAAAACTGGGATAGGTCCGACCATAACCGGATATTTCAATAGAACAATTGGCAGCTCTTGGCTAAAGTTATCGTTTCCCGATGCTGCCACAGTAAGCGATAACTTCAAATCACCTTTTAGATCAGTATTTTCTTGGTTAAAATTAGTAAGGGTAGAATTGGAGAAGTCCATTTCGGATTTAGAGCGAAATCTTTCTATTATCCCATCGATAGTAAATTTACCTTTAACGTTTTCTCCAATTTTCTTTTCAATTTCGAATTTCACATCAGCTTTAGCTCCCAACAGCTTCATACTAATCAAATAGCTGTATTCACCAACAGAGAATTGCCATTCCCGTTCGTCGCCGCTCTGCGTTGTGGGGAAATACTCTTTGCCTTGGTGCTGAATTATTGGCACGGCGCTGATATTAAATTCGCAAGGCACATCCCATGAAATTTTGCCGTTCTCGATAGCCTCATTTAGAGTAGCATCTTCGGTTTTCACTGTAATATCGCCGCTATTTTCTGCAACGCTCACTACTTTTCGCAATGCTGTGCCATAAACCAATAGTATATCACCTTTTTTCAGGCTTTTGGCTTTCGCAAAGTTCTTCTCGAATTTAAAATTACCATTTTCATCATAGCCCAAAAGGCTTGCTAATTCGTCTTTTTCTATAACAGTAGTTGCGTCAGTATATTCCACATTATATGTAATAGCCTCATCGCCCGTCCAACCGTTTGGCTTGGTAGGGCTATCCGAACTACAAGATGCAAGAATTACTAATAGAGCGACAAGTAAAATAAGTCTAAAATTTTTCATATTCCACCTTCATAAGAATATATTTTTTCTAAACTTAATAAAAATATATTACAAATGCAATTTATATTTTTTCAGAATTATGGTCGGGCGGGAAATAGTGAAATATATGCAAATTCCACCGATATTTTACAAAAAATAGTTGAAAACAAGCAAAATTTAATAGGTTATTTTAAACGCACAAAAGCCTTGAAACTGCAAAATTTCAAGGCTTTTCTTTAGCTCCCAAGGAGGGACTTGAACCCCCGACCCTCTGATTAACAGTCAGATGCTCTAACCAGCTGAGCTACTTGGGATTGTTTTCAACAATTGACAAGTGTGTCATTTATTGAGATACAAATTTATAAACTTTTTTTGATATAAACAAATATTTTTTCTAAAAAATTTATTTTTTTATTATTATTCCTTTTGCTATATTTGAAAAAGAGATTTTTCAACTACCTATTTGGCTAATATGAATGTTGCAGAAAATAAAGAGAAATCAAAAGGATTTAAGAGATTCGCCCACTTCTCTTTTTGGTGGGGCGCTATTTTTACATCAGCGGGGCTGATAAACTTCATTTCTGGCAATGCATCTCTGAGTCCTGACGATGGAGGCTTTTTGCTTATTTCTGTGGCTCCGCTTGTTGTAGGCTACTATATGATAAGAAAATATAAAGCCGCAGACAAAAAGAAAGAGCAATTGAAGCAAGAAATGAGGGTGCTAAAAGCAATAGCTAATCATAACGGGCGCATTACTGTTGCCACATTATCTATGGAAACGGGTATGTCTATTGATGAAAGTAGACTTGCTCTCGAGCAACTTGCTGGCAGGCTGGCAATCAGTGCCGACGTTGATGATAACGGCACAATTATTTATATCTGCAACGACTTGAGCGCATAGCAACATAGCGACTCTGAAAAGGAATTGCTGTAAGTTAGCAGTTTGCTCTCAATAATAGATGCATTCATAGCGTCTTTCAACTTTTTATTGACATTTTATGGAATATATGAAAAACGAAGATATATCCGCTATTCGCCACGATTACGGAAAATATAAATTTGACGAAAGCAATATAAATCCCGATCCTTTGGAGCAATTCAGCAAATGGTTCAACGAAGCGCTAAGCGGCGATTTCGTCGATCCCAATGCTTTTGCGCTATCAACGGTGAGCGAGCAAGGTCGCCCATCTTCAAGGATATTACTGATTAAAGGATTCGATAGCCGCGGCTTTATCTTTTATACAAATTACGAAAGCCGAAAGGGCGGGGAACTACTTAAAAATCCTTATGCTTCGATGCTTTTCTTTTGGGATAAATTTGAACGGCAAGTGCGAATAGAAGGCAAAGTGCTAAAACTCTCCGCTGAAGAGTCCGATAAATATTTTCAATCCCGCCCATATACAAGCAGGCTCGGTGCTTGGGCGTCTGAGCAAAGCAAGGTGCTTAAGTCAAGATTTACTCTTGTCAGAAAAGTAGCAAGCCTTATGCTGAAATATAAAACAAGCGTGCCATTGCCACCATTCTGGGGCGGCTATTTGCTCGTTCCAGATAGTTTTGAGTTTTGGCAAGGGCGAGAGAGCAGGCTTCACGACCGCTTCCGCTATGAATTGCAAAGCGACGGAACTTGGAAAATTGATAGATTGTATCCATAATTAAAAATTGATATGAAAATTGTAAGTTGGAACATAAACGGCTATAGAGCTATAACGGGGCAGAATAAAAGCCAAAGACGCGATGTCGTTACGTTTGAAAATAAGCTGTTTAAGTTCATCGAAGACGAAGCGCCCGATATTATTGGTGTGCAAGAAACAAAGGCAGACATAGAGCAAATAGCCGAGCATTTGCGTATTCCGGTAGGCTACGAAGGGTATTATAATTCCTGCAAAGTCAAAAAAGGATATAGCGGAGTAGCAGTATTCACGAAGATTAAGCCCAAAGATATTAAGTTCGGTGTGGGTACGCCTAAATTTGATGATGAAGGGCGAATTATTGAAGCCGATTATGGCAGTTTCGTGCATTTCAATATTTATTTCCCCAAAGGATATACCGACGACCCACGGCTATACTACAAACTCGAATTTTACGACGCTATTTTGGATAGATGCAAGTCGCTAATGTCGGAAGGCAGAGCAGTGATAGTATCTGGCGACTACAACACCGCCCGCACAGAGATAGACCTTGCAAATCCTAAAGAAAATGAAAACACATCTGGATTTTTGAAGGTGGAACGCGAAAAATTGGAAGAATTTTTTGATGCTGGATTTGTCGATGCTTACCGCAAATTCGTGCCCGAAGGCGGGAATTATACTTGGTGGAGCAATAGAGCAAATGCCCGTGCGCGCAATATAGGCTGGAGGATTGATTACCAACTTGTAACCGAAAATCTTATGCCAAAGGTTGCCGATGCTAAGCAAATGCCCGAAGTATTAGGTTCAGACCACTGCCCGATAGTAATAGAAGTTGATTTATAGCGAAATAATTCAATAGAAATTCTATCTGACTATGTCTTTGTGCAAGTGTGCATGCCACCTTGCCTTTTTGTCTGAATCATGATTCTCATAATTATAGGATTACCGTGATAATTTTGCCTGCTATTCAATTTTCTTCCTTTTTATCCTGTAAATCCTTTAACCCTGAAAATCCTGATTCAGACTGTAGTGCATCTGGAGAACATCGGACGCTCTCACCTGTTACCTTATGAGACAGCCTATATGTCTTGCTTCCATTCTCTTTTGGAGAATGGGGCTGGGGGTTGAGGTCAGAGTTTCTAATGAATTATTCAAAATAAACGTTAATTTGATGTTATTCGTTATTATATTACTTGATATGTCTTATA
>JAKIZN010000212.1 GCA_022708005.1 Bacteroidota bacterium
CCTTCGGGATTAAAATAATTCCAAATGATTCATTAGGAACCTTTTGAGATAGCCCCGCCTATTCTTCAAAAATGGATTTCTGACCATTATGAAACCAGCTCCCCCCACTTTTTTGTTTTGCCTAAACAATATTTTCTTGATTTATACTTTTATAACTTGTCAAATTGAAATTGTTGTTGAAATTTATTTACTATATATATTATAAAATTCTGAGGATTAAATGAGCGTACTTGTTGATAAAAAGACAAAATTGCTGGTTCAAGGCATAACAGGTAACGAAGGAGCCTTCCACACAGCTCAAATGATTGAATATGGAACAAATGTTGTCGGTGGAGTTACACCGGGCAAAGGCGGTACCAAGTTCAACGGCAAAGGAGAAGCCGTTTTTAGCAAACCTGTTCCAGTGTTCGACACCGTAAAAGATGCAGTCGAAGCAACTGGGGCAAATGCAACCGTTATTTTCGTGCCGCCGCCGTTTGCCGCTGATGCGATATTAGAAGCAATCGACGCTGGAATTGCCCTTATAGTCTGCATTACAGAAGGCATCCCGGTTAATGATATGATAAAAGTCAATGCAGCGCTTAAAGACTCGCAGAGCAGGCTTATCGGTCCGAATTGCCCGGGCGTTATCACTCCCGGCGAAGCAAAAATCGGCATTATGCCCGGTTTTATTCACAAAAAAGGGAAAGTCGGACTTATTTCGAGAAGTGGCACTTTGACTTATGAAGCAGTTAAGCAATTAACTGACCTTAAAATTGGGCAATCGACTTGCATCGGCATCGGTGGCGATCCAATTATCGGCACCCAATTTATTGATGCAATAAAATTATTTAACGAAGATCCAAAGACTGAAGCAATTTTGATGATAGGCGAAATTGGTGGCACCGCCGAAGAAACTGCTGCGGAATATATAAAAGCAAACGTCAAAAAGCCCGTTATCAGTTTCATTGCGGGCAGAACAGCACCTCCCGGTCGCCGCATGGGGCACGCTGGCGCAATAATTTCTGGCGGGAAAGGCACTGCTGATGAAAAAATTGCAGTTTTGAAAGATGCTGGCATTCATATTGTTGAATCGCCTGCAGAAATTGGCGTTGTTGTGAAAAGTGCATTAGAGCAAGCGCCCAAAGCTGCAAAAAAAGTTGCTACCAAATCAAGGGCAAAGAAAAAAGTAGAATAATCGCAAGCTTTCGGTTGCCGTATTGGCAGCGGCGAGGCTTGCCGTGGTACTAATATGCGATGATTTAAGGTATCTAAACTATCTATTTTTCAAGAAATTAATAGAGTGGATACCTTTGTCTATTTTATCTGAGCATAGCCTTTGAATCTGCAAAATAATATTTGTGTTTGAAAATTGATAAAAACTATATAAATTTGTATATTAAAAATAAAGGAATTTGCAAAATAGTATGAAAATCGAACAAGTTGTTTCAGGTCCGTTTCAAACGATAGGCTATTTAGTGAGCGACGAGACGAAGGAAGCAATGATAATCGACACTCCGATAGAAAGCACCAACAGCTTTATGAAGAGCATTCGCAGAGACGGTTTATCGCTGAAAGCAATTGTTCTTTCTCATACTCATTGGGATCATACAGCAGATGCGGCAGAGTTGCGTCGGCAGACGGGGGCAAAAATATTTGTTCATAAAGATGACAAATATAGAGTAGTAGACCCGATGAAGTTTACTATCTATAGGCTGCCGTTCGAGCTTGAAGCATTTGAGCCCGATGTGGAATTTAGTGGCGACGAGGTTTTGACAATCGGCAAGATGAACTTCGAGATAATTCATACACCGGGTCATACAGAAGGCGGTATATGCCTATCGAACAGAGAGGAAAAAGTCTTATTCGCGGGCGATACTTTGTTTAACGAAAGCATTGGGAGGAGCGATTTGCCGGGCGGCTCGATGTCGCTATTAGTTAATTCAATAATTGATAAGTTATTGATTTTGCCAGATGATACGAAAGTTTATTCAGGGCACGGCGAGCCAACAACAATTGGTTACGAAAGGCAAAACAACCCATTTTTGGTAATTTGATTTATTAGGCAAATTATGATTAAATTAAATTCATATAAGCTTAATATATTAATTAATGTATTTGTTGTAATTTGCATAATTGTTTCGTCCAATGTTTTGATAAGTTGTTATTCTTTTACTGGTGGCTCTGTGCCGCAGCACTTAAAGACATTGACGATAGGAACTGTTAACGATCAGAGCGGGTTTGGCAATCCCGAATATAAACTGATACTAACAGAATCATTGATAGATAACTTCAGACGTGATAACTCTTTTGAGTTAGTTGAAATTGGAGGAGATGCCAGATTGAACGTTTCCATAAACTCATTAACGGAATCGACAATCTCGGTAAATCCCGGCGAACTTGAGAACGAACGACGAATAACTGTAAACTGTACTGTCGAATACTATGATTTTGTAAATAAAAAGCCAATTTGGAAAAAAGATTTTTCAAACTATGGCATTTATGAAATCAAAAATGCTCTAACAGCAAGGAACGAAGCCATAAGGAACGCTCTTGTGCAAGTAGCAGACGACGTTCTGCTGGCGGTGGTTTCGGGCTGGTAAGCAAAATTGCAAATAATTTTTTGTAAATAAAGTGGGGGATAAAGTCTCCTTCTATGGAAAAGTTAATACTTGCTATTTATTTCGTAGCTCTTAGCGTTCTTTTTGGCTTTGGTATTCACGGCTTGGTCTTGTTGTATTATTATCGCAAAACGAGGAAGACTATCAAAAACGAGCCACACATGCCCAAAGAGATGCCTAAGGTTACGATACAATTGCCAATGTACAACGAATACTTCGTTGTGGAGAGGCTAATACGCTCAGTTTGTAACATCAAATACCCGATTGATAAGCTCGAAATACAGGTGCTTGATGATTCTACTGATGAGTCTGTTGAAGTTTCAAGAGCATTGGTCGAAGAATACAAGCAAAAAGGGTTCAATATCAAGCATATTCATAGGACTGATAGAACAGGCTATAAGGCTGGGGCGCTCAAGCAAGGGCTCAGTGTGGCAGAAGGTGAGTTTGTCGCTATTTTTGACGCTGACTTTGTGCCGAATGAAGATTTTTTGATGAAAACCGTGCCTCACTTCAATAACCCACAAATTGGAATGGTCCAAACCCGTTGGGAACATCTCAACGAAGAATATTCCTATTTGACCCGCGCTCAAGCGTTGGCTTTAGACGGGCATTTTGTCCTCGAGCAACAAGTTAGAAATAAAGCGGGATTTTTTATCAATTTTAATGGAACAGCCGGTATATGGCGGAAATCGACTATTATCGATGCAGGCAATTGGCAAGCTGATACATTAACAGAAGATTTTGACCTTAGCTATCGCGCCCAATTGCGTGGCTGGAAGTTCGTTTATTTAAATGACGTTACTTCGCCAGCAGAGCTCCCTGCCGACATCAATGCCCTAAAAACACAGCAATTTCGCTGGACAAAAGGAGCAGTCGAAACTGCAAAGAAGCTATTGCCTAAAGTCGCAAAGTCCGATATTCCTTTTAAAGTTAAATTGGAATGCTTTGTTCACTTATCGAGCAATATCGTATTCCCGTTCATAGTGCTGGTCGCTATGCTCAACGTCCCAATTGTATTAATTAAAAATACAATTGGTGGGTTCGACCAATTTTATTCATTTATGTCAATTTTTGTTCTAGCTTCAATTGCCACGTTTTTGTTCTACACTTTTGCTCAAAGGGCTATCCACCTTGATTGGCGCCGAAGA
>JAKIZN010000213.1 GCA_022708005.1 Bacteroidota bacterium
GAGAGTTTGCCCAATGTTTCAGTAATCCGATATTCTGTTGTTAATGGCTTGAAATTTATAGATGATGGCTCAATATCTGAATCATTTTATTTATTTCCAGACCCTTGGCCTAAAACCAAACATTTTAAACGGCGGGCTTTTAATCAGAACTTTCTTGAAGAAATATTTCGCGTAAGCAAAATAGGCGGAAAGCTTATGTTAGCAACAGATCTCGAAGAAGTCCACCAATATCATTTGGAAATGCTTGAAATTTTTGCTAAATTTAAATTGAAAGTTGTCGAAAATGATAATGATTGGAAGTATCCCGTAACAAATAAAGAGGATTTTTGCAGAAAGGTTGGGATACCATTTTATAGGATTATTTGTACGAAAGACGCTACTGATTAATGGCTAATTTGCTTGCACCCGAAATACTTTTGAAAGCATACAGCAAGGGATTTTTCCCTATGGCTGCATCTAAAGATGGTGAAATTTATTGGCACTTTCCCGAGAATCGTGCTATATTTCCTATTTATTCTATTAAACCAGATCGTTCGCTCCGAAAAAGCCTTGAAAAATCAAATTTTTCATATACCATAAACAGGCGTTTTGAATATGTGATTGAACAATGCGCCGACCGAGAAGACACTTGGATATCGAATGAAATCATTGATGCCTATTGCGATTTGCACTATCTCGGGTATGCACATTCAATCGAAACTTGGCAGGACGGCAGACTAGTCGGCGGACTATACGGAGTAGCGATTGGCGGTGCTTTTTTCGGCGAATCTATGTTTAATAGCGTCAGCAATGCCTCTAAAGCTGCTTTTTATTATTTAATTGAACATCTAAAGCGGCACCAATATATACTATTAGATTCTCAATATATCAATTCGTTTACCCAACAGCTTGGCGCCATAGATGTTAGCAGAGATGAGTACTTAAAACTTCTGAACCAAGCATTAAAAAAAAATTGCTCTTTCACTAATCAAATTGCTACCTCTTAAATGGCGTTTTCAGGAACGTTTTCGCTTGGCTATGCGAATTATCGTAATCTTTCATCTTTAATAGCTTTTCATATTGCTTGATAGCGTATTGCCTTTTGCCTTGTATATCAAATATTTTCGCAACGTATAAATTAGAAAGCACCATAAATCCAGAATGTCCAGAAGATTTATCTAACACTCTCGAACCTTCGTCGCACTTATAGAAATATTTTAAAGCATTTTCGTAATCACCTTTTTCATAAAGGGATAGCCCGATATAATATGTAGCTTCGCGCGCAGCATACCGCTCATAACCGTATTTTTTAGCTATACAGTTTTTCAATATGTCCCGCCAAGTTTGCTCAAATTCGGCTGCATAGCCTCTACGCACCTGTATTCGACCTAAATATCTATGGAAATATGGATTATTAGGATACTTGCTTGTTAGCTCATTTATTAAATCTTCTGCCCGATATAAATCGTTTTCAAATGAGTAATATATTTGCAATAGCACCACTTTTGCCTCGACTGCGGCATATTGGGCATTTCTCGCAGCAGAATTTAACTGCAATATACCAAGGCTCTTATCGCCTCGCTGCAAAAATGCGACTAATGGCTTGATTATGGGATACTTCTCTGGCAAAACCGCGGCAAAGTAGTTGTAAATGCCCGTGCCTAACATAATATCATGGTTGCCCGGAGCGATTTTCAGGCATTGTATTAATAGGTCATAGCCTTCTGCGCCGTCTTTTGCAGCCTTAACCCAACTTTCATTTTGTGCGTAAAATCTTCCTCTGAATCCAATAGCGCCTGCTTTAAAAAATAGTGCATTTATATCCTGAGCTTTTTTTTCGAGCAATACGTCGCATACCTCAATAACTTTATCTATCTTTTTTAAATACGCGTCGTCAAATCGATTATCGTCCTTAAACAGAGTGATTTTCCACCAATCGACCATTGCATCTAAAAAAAAGCCGACTGGGTGGTTTGGATACATTTTTTGAACTTGCCGAAAGCACTCCTCTGCTTTGCTGAACTGCACATCATAAATATAGCCAACGCCTAACCTTACTAAACTATCCGCATCAGTCCTCATTATCGCCCATTGGGCATTAGCAACATTTGCTACAAAAAATAGAGCTATCAAAACATATTTCTTCATATTACTCTCTAATAAGTTGCAAAAATTCTTCTTCGTTCAATATTTTAATTTTTAATTCTAAAGCCTTTTGCAGTTTAGACCCAGGATTTTCGCCAACCACAACATAGCTTGTTTTTTTAGAAACAGATTTTGTTTCTTTGCCGCCAAATTGCTCTACCTTTTCGGCTGCTTGATTTCTTGTCATTTGCGAAAGCTCTCCCGTGAACACAAAACTTTGTCCCGCAAATTTTTTATTTAGCTCGGCATATAGCTCTTCCGCACTCTCAAATTTTAGCCCTGTTGCCTTTAGCCTTTCGATTATTTCAATATTATACGATTTAGCAAAGAAATCGTTAACTGACTCTGCGATTTTCTCGCCAATTTCAAAGACGGAGGACAATTCTTCAATGCTAGCGTTCATCAAATTATCCATACTTCTAAAGTGTGAGCTGAGCGTTTTAGAAACAGTTTTCCCCACAAAGCGTATTCCAATGGCATATAATACGTTAGGAAAAGGTTGCTCCTTACTTTTTTCGATTGCCTGCAATAAATTATCGACTTTTTTTTGTCCCCAATTCTCGAGCGTGAGCAATTGCTCGCTATGTTTGGGCAATTCATAAATATCTGCAATCGACTTTAGCAAATTCAGATTCACAAGCGTTTCAACTATTTTTTCGCCAAACCCTTCGATATTCATAGCTTCTCTCGAAACAAAATGCTCGATACGTCGGCGCAGTTGCCAAGGGCAGTCTGGGCTATTGCAATAATAATTAGCTTCGCCCTCTGGACGCACTAATTTAGTTTTGTGGTCGCAAGGGCATTCATCTGGGAAAATATAGCTATCCAAGCCAGCCTTTCTCTTTTCAAGCACGGGCTTGACTATTTTAGGAATAACCTCGCCGCCTTTTTCAATTATAACGTAATCCCCTATCCTGACATCTTTTTCCATAATAAAGTCGTAATTATGTAAAGTGGCGCGGCTGATGGTCGAGCCAGCTAAAAATACCGGCTCTAACTCTGCAACTGGGGTAACCGCTCCAGTCCTACCGACTTGTAATGTTATGCCGTTTAATATAGTTTCGGCAGTTTCGGGTGCGTATTTATAAGCAATAGCCCATCTGGGAGAGCGAGCAACCGCCCCAAGAAAGTCTTGCTGTTTGATGGAATCCACTTTGATAACGATGCCATCGATTTGAAAATCTATCTCATAGCGCTTTTTAGCCCATTTTTCGATAAAATCAACCACTTCTTGCATGCTATTGCATCTCTCTGAATATGGGCTAGTGGGTAAGCCGAGCTTTTTCAACAATTTATAATTATCGAATTGGCTTGTCAATTTAGCGTCTTTTGCTATCAAGTGATAAAAAGCTACTTTTAGCGGTCTCTCGGCAACTGCTCGAGCATCGAGCATTTTAATAGTCCCAGCAGTTAAATTTCGCGGATTAGCATAAGTTTTTTCGCCAAGTACTTCCTTTTGCTTATTAATTTCAATAAAATCAGATTCTTGCAGATAAGCCTCTCCCCTAACCTCAAAGTTTTTCAGTGGCACTCCGCCAATTTCCACGCTGTTCACTTTGATAGGAATAGATTTAATTGTACGAATGTTTGCCGTAATGTCAT
>JAKIZN010000214.1 GCA_022708005.1 Bacteroidota bacterium
ATAACCGCAATTTGCGGGACAACGCCAGAAAGCAATACGTTGTGGTAAAATATATTGCCATAACCTCGCAACGATTCGATAGGCTCTTGTATCCGAGCGCCACCGCTATCGTTGAACGCTATGTATGGCGTGCCATTCTTTAAAGACCTATGCATTATCTCGCATATCTTCCAAGCGTGGCGATTGCCAACACTGCCGCCCATAACTGTGAAGTCTTGTGAAGCTACGTAAGCAAGGCGACCATTGATTGCTCCCATTGCGGTTACTACCCCGTCGCCCGGCAGCTTTTTGCCCGCCATTCCGAACGCTTCGCCGGAATGCTCGACAAATTTGTTAATTTCATCATAAAAGCCATTGTCAAAAAGTAGATGCAGCCTTTCTCTTGCAAGCATTTTACCGCTTTTATGCTGAGCGTCGATTTTATCGATACCGCCTGCTAAAAGAATTTCAGCTTCTTTCTGCTTGAGTTCATTGATTTTTTCTTTTACTGTTGCCATACCAAATCTTTAAATATTGTTGTATAATTTGCGAAAAATACATTTCACAACTACAAAACTATAAAATATATTGAACTAATACAAACTTTTATCGATATTTTTTTATTTTTTTCTCGATTTAATAAACTCCTTATATTACAACGATTTGCCATATTAATATGAATTATTTGTAATAATCGTTATTTATATATTGGTATCATTTTATCAATATGTAATAATTGATAGTCAATTTAGTTTTCCACAACCCAACTTTTGAGTTTATATATTCTCTTTTATTGCTTATTTTTGCTGCGGAGAGTTTTACTAATAATTTTTTGCTGCTTTATGTCTGGATTCGTTCATTTACACAATCATACGCATTATTCCATACTCGACGCATTGCCAACTGTGAAAGAACTCGTCGATGCTGCTATCGCCGATAAGCAGCCAGCTATCGCACTTACCGACCATGGAGTGATGTATGGCGCTATTGAGTTTTATAAAGAAATTGAAAATGCCAATAAAAGATTTAAAGATGAAGGTTCGGACTATAGAATCAAGCCTATAATAGGACTCGAAGCTTATATCGCAAATGGCTCAAGGCTTGATAAAACATCTGGAAAAGCAGGCACAAAGCGTAAGAATTATTTTCATATTTTGCTGCTCGCAAAAGATTTAGAAGGCTATCATAATCTCGTTAAACTCACGTCGATAGGGCATTTGGAGGGATATTACTACCGCCCGCGCATAGATAAAGAAGTGTTAGAAAAGCATAGCAAGGGCTTGATTTGCACTTCTGCGTGTATGGGGGGAATAATCAATTCTCATATAATCAAAGGCGACATAAGCACGGCAAAACAAGAAGCCGTCTATTACAAAGAGCTATTTGGCGATGATTTTTACCTTGAAATCCAATGGCACGACTATTTTGAAGATAAGACAATTTTGGAAGAAGTGCCAAAGCTCGCTCGCGAATTGGACATTAAGCTCGTCGCTACCAATGATATTCACTACATGAAAAAAGAGCATGCAATAGCACATAATGTATTGCTAAATATACGAGATGCGTCGGGAACAACTGAAACAGATTATAAAAATTTAAGATATAAGACTCCAGAGTTTTACTTCAAGACTTCGGCAGAGATGAAAAAAATATTCAAAGACTATCCCGAAGCTATAGCGAATACATTAGAAATTGCTGATAAGTGTGATTGCAAGCTCGACTTAAAGACTCTGCACATGCCGGAGTTTCCTATCGACGCCGATTCAAATACAGATAATTTAGATGACCACCTAAAAGAGCTTGTATTCAAAGGATTAGAGAAAAAATATCCGTCGCTGACCGATGAAATTAAAAATAGGGCTGATTACGAACTCCAAGTAATCAAAGATATGAAATTTCCCGGATATTTTCTTATTGTCTGGGATTTTATCAGAGCAGCTAAGGAACGCGGGGTGCGAGTCGGACCCGGTCGCGGTTCGGCGGCGGGCAGTATTGTCGCTTACGCCTTGGATATTACCAACGTCGACCCGCTGAGATATAATCTGCTTTTCGAAAGATTTCTCAATCCCGATAGAATATCTATGCCAGATATTGATATCGATTTCGCAGACGACAAGCGATATAAAGTGATTGAATACGTTAAAGAAAAATACGGCGCGGGAGCAGTGGCTCAAATCATCACTTTCAGCAAGCTATCCAGCAGAGCCGTGCTAAGCGATGTCGCAAGAGTCTTGAAAATTCCTTTAAATATAGTCAAAGACATTACAGCTAAAATTCCAACGCAACTTGGGAAAGTAATGCCAATTGAGGAAGCATTGAAGCTATCGGAACTAAAATGGATAAAAGATTCGCCAGATGAAAAAATAAAAGAACTAATTGATTACTCAGCAATATTAGAAAATAGAAATCGCGGAATTTCTACACATGCAGCTGGAGTGGTGATAGCGCCCGGCGAAATCGCTGATTTTGTGCCTATAATGTTTCCACCGACAAAAGGCGAAGAGGGGGCGAACGACGTTGTAACTACGCAATATTCTATGGCAGACCTTGAGTCTGCTGGGCTTGTCAAAATGGACTTTTTAGGGCTAAAAACCCTATCTGTTATAGAGAATACTTTGGCGATGATTAAGGAAAATCACGGGGTAGAAATTGATATAGACAAAATCGACTACGACGACCAAGAAACTTACGAGCAGCTAGGCAGAGGCAACACGCTGGCTATATTTCAGTTTGAATCCGAAGGAATGCAAGAGTATTTGCGTGCTTTAAAGCCACAAAATTTAGAAGAGCTAACCGCTATGAATGCTCTTTATAGACCCGGTCCTATGGACAATATCCCAGACTTCATCGAGCGCAAGCATAATCGCCAGCCCATACATTATTTGCATCCAATTATGGAAGAATCGCTAAAAACCACTTATGGTATTATAGTATATCAAGAGCAAGTAATGCAGCTTGTGCAGCAGGTAGCGGGCTTCTCGTTAGGGCAAGCCGATATACTCCGCCGCGCTATGGGAAAAAAGAAAAAATCGGAAATGGATAAAATGAAGCCACTTTTCATAGCAGGCGCGGCAAAAAATAAAATATCTGAAAAGTTAGCACTCGAAATTTTCGATTTAATTGAAAAATTTGCTAATTATGGTTTCAACAAATCCCACTCGCTCGCCTATTCTTACTTGGCATTCCAAACTGCTTGGCTGAAAACGCACTATCCCGCAGAATTTTTAGCAGCCAACATGACTAACGAAATCAATAACCAAAGCAAAATTACTGCTTTGATTGACGAAGCGAAAAAATATAATATCACGCTACTTCCACCGGATATTAATAAGTCTCGCACTTTCTTTGTTGCGAGAGGGAACGAAATTTTCTTTGGCATGGCGGGCATAAAAAACGTCGGCATTCCAGCAGTTGATAATATCGTGCAAGTTAGAGAAAGCGGAGAATTTACCTCATTTTTTGAATTTGCCAGCCGAGTGGATACTCGATTAATCAATAAACGGACACTCGAAGCCTTAATTTGCGCCGGCGCTTTCGATAAATTGCACAATAGCGCCCGGGCTCCGCTTTGGGAGGCAATTGAAGTCGCCATAGATTACTCCAAAGCCGTCAATACAAGGTCAGACCAAGGGCTGGAAAGTTTGTTCGGCGAAGTTGCTATCGAGACAAATGAGCCAAAACTCCCAGACGTAGAAGAATGGGACGACAAAACGCGATTGGAAAACGAGAAGAATTACCT
>JAKIZN010000215.1 GCA_022708005.1 Bacteroidota bacterium
CGCGCCAGCAATATCCGACGCGTCAGTTGAGCCAGATGTAGAAAATGTAAATGAAGTGGCTTGGATTGCCGGAGCGCCGCCAAACGTAACTATCCTTACTGCAATAATAGGAGCTTTTTGAGCGCCTGGTGCAACTGCACCTGTAACTTGCAAAGTAGTCGATGAAGTATAAGTCATTGGCGGAAGGCTAGTATAATTGATAGTTATAGTAATATCAGTAACTTCATGCCCACCATCACCGAAGGCATCGGTTACCCACATCGACCAAGTGCCCTCAACCACCTTGTTGTTAAAATTATTAATCGTAATCACATGTGTAGACGTTGAATTGGCAGTTATAGTAGTTCCATTTGCAGTTACTCCACCAGATATTAGTATTGCACTTGTATTATCTGGGTGCTTGATGTAAAAACTGCCTTCGTCTGGATAATCATCAGCCTCCCAAGTAAACTCAACTTCAACAGAAGTAATTAACCCAAGCTCGGTTCTGCTAAAAGTTGTCCAGCCAGTCTCAGCTAATGTGTTGGCATCGTAATCATACATTCCCGGACCATCTGGTGGGCTATAGACCACGCTCATTTGCGCAACGGCAGATGATTTAGCTAATACCAAAAGCGCTGCTATACCTAATAGTAGCAAGAATCTTTTCATAGATTTACCCCTAATTATAATGTTACAAAAACACGAAAATATTTTTTTTAGTCTAGTTGCTCAATGAATGCTAATAGATTTATTCCAATCCCCTATAATAAATTAAGGAATATTGTTGAAATAATCAAATATTTTTTATACTTTTAAAAATATTTTTTGAAAAAGGATCGCTAAATTCAAATAAGCATTCGCTACTCAATCAAATAGCTCCGTATTCTATATTTGGCGAACCCAAAAACTAACGCTTTTTATGTGATTGATAAATAAAACAAATTTCGTAATTTTGTTTTTTGTAAAACTAAATGACATCTAATAAAGATGAATATAGAAGATAAAGCAAGACCGAATTGCGCCGTAGTAGGCGTTTTCGGGCATCCACAAGCCTCGCTCATAGCATATTACGCACTCCACGCTCAACAACACCGCGGACAAGAAGCAGCTGTAATTTCAACTGTCTATTTCGATGAGAAAAAGCAAAAAATGAGATATGCTTATAATCGCGGCGCTGGGCTTGTTTTGGACGTGTTCGCCGATAATAAGATTTTCAGCGATGTGCTTATAGGCAGCGCTGCTGTGGGGCATAATAGATACAGCACCACTGGCTCATCTTCGCGGGCAAACATACAACCTTTCAATATGTCATACCATTCTGGAATACTCTGCCTATCTCATAATGGAAATTTGACAAATACCAAAACCCTTCGCACTCAACTTATCAACGAAGGTACTATTTTCCAAACAACAACTGATTCGGAGCTGTTTCTCCACCTGATAGCGCATAGCAAAAAGCCCACAAGGCTTGAGCAAATAAAAGAGGCTTTGCAAATAGCCCGTGGCGCCTATTCGCTTGCGATAATAAATGAAGATTCGCTAATTGTCGCTCGCGACCCCCATGGAGTTAGACCGCTCAGCATAGGGCGAATTAAATTAGATAACGGCAAATATGCCTATATAGCCGCTTCTGAAACTTGTGCTTTCGATATAGTGAATGCTGAATATATTCGCTCTGTCGGGCATAATGAAATTGCTGTAATTAACCAGCACACACTTGAGACGGGCGAAATCGAATCACATAAAATTATTGATAAAACACCAGTCGCCAAGCATTGCATTTTTGAATATATCTACTTTTCGAGACCAGACAGCATAATATTTGGGCATAGAGTTGATAAAGTTCGCAGAAAACTTGGAAAAAATTTAGCACAAGAAGCGCCCGAAATACCAAAAGAAGGTGAAAAAATATATGCTATATCCGTTCCGGATAGCGGCAATACCGCTACTTTGGGCTATGCGAAGGTAAATCAAGAATTAGGGCACAACACTGCATTTGAAATCGGCTTGATACGCAGCCATTACGTCGGGCGGACTTTTATCTATCCCGGGCAAAACAATAGAGCATTCAAAGTTAAAACGAAGTTTAATACTGTCAAAGGAGTGATTGAAGGCAGAAATATCGTAGTAATTGATGATTCAATAGTTCGCGGTACGACATCGAATGCTCTGATAAAACTGATAAGAGAGGCAAATCCCAAGCGGCTTGCTATGCGAATCACTTCGCCGCCTATCACTTCGCCATGCCATTACGGTATGGATTTCCCCAGCAAAGAAGAGCTAATAGCCAACCACTATAAAACAGAGAAAGAAATTGGGAACGCAATCGGAGTAGATGATTTGCACTATTTATCGGTCGAAAAGCTGATGGAGTCGGTGCCTAACGATGAAGGCATAGACTACTGCACCGCTTGCTTTACGGGAATATATCCGATTGAAATCGAAGACAATTCTCTAAAGAAAAAATAAAAAAAATTGGGCTGTATCATAAGGGGCAAAAATCCATTTAACTCAAATAATTCATTATGAACTCTGACTGACTGCGTATCCGTAAGGAAATGTTTAGCTTTAAGATGGAACTGTCTTATATGGGTTCTAATGCATTATTTGGCTTTATTTTAATCCCGAAGGAATTTGATGTTTGTAGAAAATAAGATTGCCTAACCTAATGCGACTCCTACGGAGTCGTATAATGTTAACCCCAATGCGACTCCTACGGAGTCGTATAATGTTAACCTCAATGCGACTCCTACGGAGTCGTATAAATCTCCGATTATTCATTACTACAAACATTTGAACCCTTTGGGTTCGTTACAATTTGGTTTTAAGATGTCCTACACCTCGAAGGTGTAGGACATCTGGAGAAACACGGGTTCTCTTATCTACTACCTTATGAGTTTAGCTATACTTGCTCTCAATTATTTTAGTTTCGGCATTTCACGAAGGATGTCGCCTAATTTCGGAGCGGATATTTCAACTAATTCATAATTAACGCGAGTGTATGGCTTGTTGATTTTCACAAAGCGAGCCAAGTTAATTGGAGTGCCGATAATGACGGAATCGCACTCGCAGTTGTTGATAGATGTCTCAAGATCTTTCATTTGCTCTTCGCCATAACCCATTGCAGGCAATAAATCGCCGATTTCAGGATAGGTTTCAAATGTTTCAATAATTTTACCAACGACAAATGGGCGTGGGTCGATAAAGTCAGCCGCACCATAACGGCGAGCCGCAACTGTGCCAGCACCTTGATCCATACCGCCGTGAGTTAGAGTTGGACCATCTTCAACTATAAGAACATTTTTATCTCTAATTAATTCTGGGTCATCAACTATTATTGAAGATGCAGCCAAAATATATTTAGCTTTAGGATTAATTGCACGGCAATTTTCCAATACTTCTTCAATATCCTCTGGATACGCAGAGTCAATTTTATTAACAACGATAACATCAGCCATACGAACATTTACTTCGCCGGGGTAGTAGCCGATTTCGTGTCCCGGACGCAGTGGGTCAACAACAACGATTTGAAGATCTGATTTATAGAAAGGCATATCATTATTGCCGCCGTCCCAAACGATTACGTCTGCTTCTTTTTCTGCTTCGCGGAGAATAGCTTCATAATCTACGCCTGAATATATAACTGAACCCATATCAATATGTGGTTCGTATTCTTCTATTTCTTCGATTGTGCATTTATGCTTCGACAAATCTTCAATTGTAGCGAAGCGTTGAA
>JAKIZN010000001.1 GCA_022708005.1 Bacteroidota bacterium
AGGCATTCCGCCGTTTGCAGGATTTTTCGGAAAGTATTATATATTCAAATCTGCCATTGAAGCTGGCTATTTATGGCTTACTATAGTTGGCGTGATTTCGTCTATAATTTCAGTTTATTTCTATTTAAGGCTAACTGTTTATATGTATTTCAGGGAAACAGGCGATTACAAAACTAACGAAGAGCTGCCAAAAGCGGCAAGTTCGGCTTTGCTAATAACCGTTGTATTTGTAATTCTTTTAGGGCTATTCCCCAGTTATCTAATAGATTTAACAAAGCTATTTGTATAGAACATTATCATCAGACATCTGATATTCAAAAGGCGAGCTAGACATGTTCGCCTTTTTTATATCCCAAATAATGCATTAGAAACTTTTTCATTGCCTATTAGTTGTTTTCCCAGATGTCCTACACCTTCGAGGTGTAGGGCATCTATGTCTTGCTCCCCCTTCTCCACACGGAGAAGGGGCTGGGGGTTGAGGTCAGAGTTTCTTCTGCACTATTTGTGTTATAAAAAAACGTCTTGCTAATGATAATAGCAAGACGCCTAAAAATAAAAGTATTTCGCAGATTATTATTCTTCTTCGCTGATGACCCATACTTTAAGTGTAGGAACAACTTCTGGATGCAATTTAACTTTTACGTCAAAAATGCCCAAAGTCTTAATTGCATCATCAAGAATAATATGACGCTTGTCAATATCAAAGCCGCGATTGACAAGTTCGGCTGCAATCATTTGTTGCGTAACCGAGCCGTAAAGTTTGCCTTCTTCGCCAACTTTCATTTGGATACTGATTTGCACATCGGCAATTTGTGCAGCTAATGCTTCGGCAACGTCGCGTGCCTTTTCAAGGCGCTTGCCGTGCTGACGTTTTTCAAATTCGAGACGTTTAATAGCCGCTTCGCTAGCCACATAAGCTAAGTCTCTCGGAATTAAATAGTTGCGTGCATAGCCGTCTTTAACGGTTAGTATATCACCAATTTTCCCGAGTTTTTCGACATCTTCACGAAGTATGATTTTCATTTTATATTTCCCAAAATTATTTTTTACATATTCTATAAATTATCGAAAGACAAATTAAACTGTCTCTGTTTCAGTGGTTTCAGCCTTTTTGTCCTCAACTTCAGCTTCTGCTGTTTCATCGGCAGTGCTTATAAGCGTAGTGCCTTCGCCTGCTTTGCCTTCGGCTAAAGCTTTTTCTTGACGCAATTTGCGAAGTTTTTCGGGCAAAATTAAAGTCAAATGGCGAAGTATAGTATCTTCGAGAATAAGGAATCGCTCCAAAACAGGCAGAACACTAGGTATAGTGGTGAAAACCAAATGCACATAATATCCGTTATATTTTTTATTAATCGGATAAGCAAGACGACGGCGACCCCATTTGTTGGTTTCCATTAATTCACCGCCATGGTTTTCAATGTAGCTTGTTATTTTGGAGATTACCGCATCAATGTCTTGGTCTTCTAATGCAGCATTGATGATTACTGTTGTTTCATATACACGGCGCAAGCTCATGTTTTCTCCTAATTTTTATTAATATAGCCTTGCTTAAAGTTTTTTTACTCTTCTATAAAATTATAGAATTACAAAAATAATGCTTTTTCTTGATTTTGCAAAATAAATTTTGCGCGTATCAACTTTTATAGATATGCCAAATTTTAATCCAAATAATGTAATAGAAACTTTTCCATTTCATATTAGCTGTTTCCCAGATGGGGCTGTCTCATAAGGTAATATGTGAGAGCATTCGCTGCTTCCCAGATGTCCTACACCTTCGAGGTGTAGGACATCTTAAAGGCAAATTGTAACGAACCCAAAGGGTTCAAATGTTTGTAGTAATAAATAATCCGCGGTTTATACGACTCCGTAGGAGTCGAATTGGGTTATGCAATCTTATTTTCTACAAACATCAAATCCCTTCTGGATTAAACCCAAATAATGCATCTGACCCCATATAAGACAGCCCCATCTTAAAGCCTAACTTTTCCTTACATATACGCAATCAGATAGAGTTTCTAATGTATTATTTGGGCTTAACAAAGTAAATTTATCTAAAAAAAATTCTAATCAGACATTTTGTTGATAAATTTTTGCTTGTAATTAAAAAAATATTTGTATTTTATATTGTGAGAAAGTCGATTTTTTTATATAAAGTTGCTACAAACCGCAGAGGCGCGATGAAGTTTTTTTCTACTGCTATATTGCTTTTATTGCTGCTGTATTCAGCATCGTTAGCTATAACTCAGAGCGAGGTCGATTCTCTATGGTCGAGTTACAATGCTTTAAAAGATGATACCGCAAAGGTAAATAAAATATACCAAGCAGCATTAGAGATGTACGAAGATTATCCTACGCAAACCGTAAAATTTAGTGAAGCAGGCATCGAAATTAGCGAAAAAATCAACTACAGAATTGGCAAAGCAAACTGCTTAAGAGTCAAAGGAATAGCTCTTTCTAACATAGGCGATTTTAACCGCGGACTTGATTACTTTTATCAGTCGCTTGCAATATATAAACAAATATCAGACCTGCCCGGCATAGCCAAAGTTTATGCTAATATTGCGATAATCTTTTTTATTGAAGGAAATTTTGATAAGTCGCTTGAATATAATCAGCTTGCTTATAGAGTGCATGATTCTATCGGTGGCGAAGGCTCTAGCGTTGGTAAGGCACGCTGCCTCGCTAACTTAGGCAATATATATAGAGCGCAAGATAAGCCAGATGAGGCTTTGGGCAGCTATTATAAAGCGTTGCGACTTCTCGATAGCAGCGCGAGCTTGAAAAGCCAATCTATACTCTACGACAATATCGCCGCAATTTACTTCGCAAAAGGAGATTACGATAAAGCATTCAGCGCTGAGTCATTAGCAATCGAAGCCAGCAGAAAGGAAAAATCGATGAGCGGGCTGGCTTATACATACACGAGATTAGCCGAATTCAACCTTTCGCTTGCGCAAAATGAAAAAAATCAATCAAAAAAAGCCGCGTATTTATCAAAATGTTTCGAGCAAGCTTTCAAAGCTTTGGAATTTGCCGACAATGTCGGGCAGCATCTTACATATAGCACTATATATCACGCTTTATATTTAGCATATAAAGAAAAGGGCGATTATGCCAATGCTTTGAAATATAGCGAAATTTATAACCATACCAAAGATTCACTTTTCACGATTGAAAAATCGAAAGCGGTTGCCGATCTTGATGCTAAATATGAAATACAGCTCAAGCAATCGCAAATTGAAGTATTAGAAAGCCAAAAAGCAAAAGACCTTTTCAAATTTGCATTTTTAGTGAGTTTACTTTTGCTCATCATTATAACTGTGATTATCATTTCTTTCAAACTCAAAAGAAAAAATCAACTATCTGAATCACTTATAAAAAAGCTAACTGAAGCAGTAGAGCAGAGCGCCAACCATATTATGATTACAAATATAGACGGAAAAATTGAGTATATCAACAAGCGATTTACAGAAGTTACTGGATACACCAAAGAAGAAACTATCGGGCAGTCGCCAAATATTTTAAAATCAGGGACTTACAGTAAGTCAGAATACAAAGAACTTTGGACGACAGTGCTAAGCGGCAAAACTTGGAACAGCGAGCTAATCAATAAGAAAAAATCTGGAGAGCTATATTGGGAGAAAAATATAATAACCCCAATATTTAACGAAAAAGGCGAAATTACAAATTTCATATCAATCAAGGAAGACATCACCGAGAGCAAAAAAGCCCAAGAAAAAATTGAATCTACCAATAAAATGCTAAATGATATACTCAACGCCGCGTCTGAAATTGCAATAATTTCGACAGATATAGATGGCAAAATAAATATATTCAATAAAGGTGCAGAGTTCATAACGGGCTACCAGGCGCAAGAAGTTATCGGCAGAGCAGCGCTGCTTGAATTTTATCTCGATAGCGAGCTAAAACAAAGAGCTAGCGAAGTCAGAAATGAAATGAAAATGGGCATTAGCGATTTTGACGCATTGGTAATAAAAGCAAACACTGACGGCTCTGAACTCAGAGAATGGACTTATGTTTGCAAGGATAAAAGTTACAGAGCAGTGTCGGTTGTCCTATATCCAATTATATCTGTCGACGGGGATAGAACGGGCTATCTATTTGTGGCACAAGATATTACAAAAAGAAAGATTGCAGAGCAGCAACTTAAAGAATTAAATGAAAGCTTGGAGTTGAAAGTAGAAGACCGCACTAAAGAATTAAATAACGCTTTGAAAATCATTGAGCAAGCTAACGAGGAGCTTACCACATTAAATGAGAGCATAGCCCGCGAAGCAAAAAAATTGCTCGAACTAAATGAAAAGCTCGGCATTTCCGAAAATGAATTGAAAATTGCAAACCAAACTAAAGACAAGTTTATTTCTATAATCGCACATGACCTAAGAAATCCGATAGGAGGCATAAAAAGTTTGTTAGAAATATTGAATAATTATTTTGGTAGTTATTCAAAAGAAGATTTGGAAAAACGGCTAAAAACGGCTTTATATGCATCTACCAAAACCTACGACCTTTTGGAGCATTTGCTAACTTGGGCTCAAACTACTATGGGGAATATGGAGTTTAATCCGCAAGTTAGCTCAATTTATGATGTGGTCGAAAAGACAATAGACGTTACCAAACCTGCTGCAGAGCAAAAAAGCATAAGCATCATGAACAGCATTCAAAAAAATCACTTTGCTTATTTCGACGAAAAATGTATAGGCACAGTCTTAAGAAATTTGATAACTAATTCAATTAAGTATTCGCACAAAAATAGTGTAATTAAAATTGATATTAAAGCCGATTATATCGATAGCGAGCACAGCGAAAATTACGTAATGATTAGCATAGCTGATAGCGGGATTGGTATGTCTGAAAAAGAAATGGATAAGCTTTTTAAACTCGATAAGGTGCAGTCTATGCCCGGCACTGAGAACGAAGCTGGAACTGGTTTAGGGCTAATTCTATGCAAAGAGTTTGTTGAAAAGCATACTGGAAAAATATGGTGCGATAGCAAGGAAGGCGTAGGCACAACTTTCTTCTTCACACTTCCCAAAAAGGCTATAAGTTGAGATTGCAACTGAATTTATGTTACTTAAACAAATTTTGAGAACTTATTTTAAAGCATAGATAATTAGAGAAAAAAACGATTTGGATTATAAGTTGATTTATATTAAATTATTAAAAAAATAATGCAATTTGGAGGTGTAATGTGAATACTAAGTTTGACGTAGAGCAACAGTCTGGTAAGCATCCAAACCCTGAAGAATCGCAAAATATAGGCGAGCTAAAAAAACGGCTTCAAAAGCTTGAGTTGGAAAATAAAGAACTTCGCCACCAAATTGATATGCGGAAAAAAGCAGAGGAATACGACGAGCTAAGCATAGCTTCGTTTAAGCAGTTTTTCAACTCTTTCTCGGAGTGCGTCTTTCTTATAGATATAGCGAACGGCTCAATTATTGATGCCAATAAATCTTCTATAAGCCTGTATGGTATTGATTCTACAGACGAAATTATCGGTTCTACTGTGCTTGACCTTAGCTCCAACGTTGAGCCTTATACCGCAAAAGAAGCATTCTCTTATTTGAGCAAAGCTGCCGCTGGCGAAGATCAGCTATTTGAGTGGCAAGCAAAGAAAAAAGATGGGCAAATATTTTGGGTGGAGATATCTCTAAAGCAAAGAATCATCTATGGCGAACCTTGTATATTAGCAATTGTTAGAGATATTTCAGAAAGAAAGCGGCAAGAAGCCACTATCCGTGAAGACGAAGAGCTTATGCGAAGGCTGATAGAAAATTCACCTGTCGGCATGCACTTTTATGAGCTAAAAGATAATGGGGATTTGATATTCACTCATGCAAATGCTGCTGCAGATCAGATATTATTGTTAGATCACACTCCATTATTTGGGAAAACACTTGAAGAAGCATTTCCTTACTTGGTCAATACGGATTTGCCAGATATTTATAAGCGAATCGCAAGGCAGGGCGGAGTTTGGAGAAACGAAGATGTTTATTATAAGGACAAGTCTATTGAGGGCGCTTTTGAAGTGCTAGTATTTCAAACTCAAGAGCGAAACATGGTAGCGACATTCTCCGATATTACTAGCCGAAAAGTAGCAGAACACGAATTAAAATTGCTTAATTCCGAACTTGAGAGCAGAGTTGAAGAGCGAACCGCTGAACTGCAAGCAACGTTAGAGCGATTAAATGACAGTAATTATGAACTTACGGTATTGAATGAGAAAATAACAAACGACTCGCAAAAAATATTGCAGTTGAACGAAAAGTTGTTAGCCACACAAGACGAATTAAAGGAAAACATCGAAGCCAAAAATAAGTTTTTCTCAATTGTCGCTCACGACTTAAAAGGACCATTTACGGGATTTGTAGGACTGACAGATTTACTTGCCAAAGATACAGATGAGCTTTCCGTCCGCGAAATAAAAAAGCTATCTAAATTGGCAAACAATGCGGCAAACGCAGTTTATAAGCTATTAGAAGATTTGTTAGAATGGTCGCAATTCCAAATGCACAATCTTCCATTTACGCCCGCTCTATTTGATGTTCACGAGCTGGCTTTTAATACGGTATTTACTTTTAATGATATGGCTGTTGCAAAAAATATCAAGCTAAAACTGCTTTTTGAGCAAAAAATGGAAGCATTTGGCGATAGGAATATGGTTGTAAGCGTATTGAGAAATTTAGTGAATAACGCGATTAAATTTACTGACCAAGGAGGCTGCGTCGAAATAGGTATTTGCAGCGAGCCTCAAAGCAACTATGTTTGCATATTTGTCAAAGATAATGGCGTCGGCATTCCCGAAGAATATCTGCCAAAAATGTTTGCCATAGATAGAGATTATAAGACGTCTGGCACAGCAAGAGAAATTGGAACGGGCTTGGGGTTAGTGCTTTGCAGGGAATTTATCGAAAAAAATCATGGGAAAATATGGGTAGAAAGTTGCGAAGGCAAGGGGAGCACTTTTTACTTCACCTTGCCTTCAAGTGAATCTTCCATATCAAACAGCGCATTTAGCGAGCAGTAGAACTGCTGTTTCGATTTGAAACAGTGATGGGGCTGTCTCCTAAGGTAATATGTGAGAGCATTCGCTGCTTCCCAGATGTCCTACACCTTCGAGGGTGTAGGACATCTTAAAGCCAAATTGTAACGAACCCGAAGGGTTCAAATGTTGGTAGTAACGAATAATCGGCGGTTTATACGACTTCGTAGGAGTCGCATTAGGTTATGCAATCTTATTTTCTACAAACATCAAATCCCTTCGGGATTAAACCCAAATAATGCATCTGAACCTTATGAGACAGCCCCATCTGGAAAAACAGCTAATAAACAATGGAAAAGTTTCTATTGCATTATGAGGCTTTATTATGTGCCTTTGGGCGGAGTCCAGCCCTCGCGTTTCCATTTAATTAGTTCTATTACAACATTGCCTACATACACGTTCATTTTTGCCCTAATAGGAACGCGAGCCTCGTCGTCGCTAAACCAGCCTTCAAACTTTCCCGAAAGACCATATATGCCTTCCCAATCAGCCCTGCCGTCAAAATAAACTGTCCTGATAGGATATTTGTTTGCAGGTATGCTTACGTTTTCCTTCTTGCCAATAAAGTTAATGTAAGTAGTACCAATTTTTGTATCTATCAATGTGGGAATCTTAACGGTTCGTTTCATTCCCGCATATTGCCTTGCTAAAAAGAATAATGAGCAGCCGTCATTTACTTTCTGTGTGTTTTTTGTGATTAATTTTTCAATCTGAACTTTGTCTTCCCATTTCTCATTGATTATTTGCTCGTTAGCGTAATCGAAAACAATTCTTTGGAATGCCCAGCGGGTAGCGTCCATTTTCATAGAGCCTTCAAAGTTATGCGAGAAAGAAATAGTTGGATCAATCCAGCTTGAATATATCGTATGCAAATCGACAAATGGAATGCCAGAATATGAGTCCATATAAGCCTTAGCTCTATATACTTTAGTCCCTTTATAATCAACGGATTCTTCGGTAACTACTCTGATTTTTCCTAATTTAATATTATAAAACGACACTTCATATTCCAATTCCTCGCCCGGCTTCATTACGACTGTCTTTTGGGCTGTAGCGCCACTGAAAGCGAATAATATTGCCATCGAGAGCAAAAAAGTTTTTACAAAAGCAAATCGCATCATTTAATCCAAAATTACTTCATAATTATAGTATAGACGCAAAAAACAGCAAAAAGTTTCTTATTGCAGTATGCGGAATATTTTTATCTTAAATAATGCAATAGAAGCCTCTCTATTGCCTATTAGCTGTTTTCCAGATGTCCTACACCTTCGAGGTGTAGGACATCTACTTTTAACTTTTGCAGTGCAGGGGTGAATATGATTTCGCCCATATTTATTACGGGTAAAGCAAGCCCTACATCTACAATTTTTAATAGTCTTATGGCTATTGTATAGGGTATTTTTCTTATCGTGTTTAAAACAATTAAAAAATATTGCCTAATGAATCATTTAGGTTTATCTGGCTTGCTACCTGCTAACTAAGCCCTTTGTATATCCTTTCATATTGTGGGATTATCAGTTCCGTCTCGAACTCTTTGGCAGCAGTTTCGACGGCTTTTTCTGAAAATATTTTCCATTTCTTTTGATTTTGCAAAAGCTCGGCAACATATTTCCCCATTCGTGAAGTATCGCCAAGCTCAGCCACATAGCCATTTTCACCGTGTTTGACCACTTCCGGTATGCCGCCGATGCTCGATGCAACAACTGGCACTCCGCAAGCCATCGCTTCGAGTGCAGAAAGCCCAAAGCTTTCGGATTGGCTCGGCAGCAAAAACACATCGGCGCAAGAAAGAAGTTCGACCACAGCATTTTGTTTGCCAAGAAATTTCACATCTTTCGATAGTCCTAAATCTCTTGCTAATGCTTCTGTTTCGCCTCTATCGGGTCCGTCGCCGATTAGCAATAATTTAGCAGGTATGCCTGCATCAATCACTTCTTTGAGTATTTTGACTGTGTCTGGCACACGCTTTACACGCCGAAAGTTAGATATGTGCATCAAAATCGCCTCGCCATTTGGCGCAAAATTCTTTTTTAAGTAGCAGTTTTCAATTCTTTTGTATATTTTTGTATCGATAAAATTAGCTACAACGCTAATGTCTTTATCGACGTTGAATTGCTGGATTGTTTTATCTTTCAAATATTGCGAAACGGCAGTTATAGCGTCAGATTGCTCGATAGAATACTTTACGATTGGCGAAAATGCTGGCTCTAAGCCTATCAAAGTAATATCTGTCCCATGCAGCGTTGTAACAAGTTTTACGTTGCTATTCGGCAAAATTTGCTTTGTCAAAATAGCACTTATAGCGTGCGGAATAGCGTAGTGGGCGTGTATAATATCCAAGTTTTCGTATTTAATAACGTCTAATATTTTGCCCGTAAGAGCTAAGGTATAAAGATGAAATTCAAACAATGGATAATGAGGTATTTCAACTTCGTGAAAAAATATATTATCATGGTAAGTGTTAAGTCGTATAGGGTTAGCATAGCTAATAAAATGCACCTCGTATCCTTTTTTTGCGAGTGCGAGCCCAAGCTCGGTGGCAACTATACCGCTTCCGCCGTAAGTCGGGTAGCAAATCATTCCTATTTTCATAAATTTCAAATACTTATATAATGTCAAAAACTAATAAAGATATATATTATACCATTGCAAAACCGCACCGCGTAGAGCAAAAAATCAAAGGCTCTAAATTTATAGCTTCAATTTCGAGTGTTCCCGATAAAGATTCTGCTATGCAATTTTTAGAAACAATCCGAAGCGAATTTTTCGATGCTACGCACAATTGCTTTGCCTATAGGATTGGCTACGACGGCATGGAGTTCCGCGCCGCTGATGATGGCGAGCCAAACGGCTCGGCAGGCAAGCCTATTTTATTCGCTATTTCAAAGTTCGATGTCAGCGACGTAATAGTCGTTGTAACTCGCTATTTCGGCGGAACAAAGCTCGGAGTTGGCGGATTAGCCAGAGCATACTCCTCTTCGGCAGAACTTGTGCTGTCCGAATGCGAGAAAAAGGCGATACACAGGACGTTGCCAGTCAAAGTAATGTGCGTTTATGAAGACGTTTCGATTATTAAAAAATTGATAGAAGAGTATGCCGTTTCGTATCAGGAGCGGTATTCCGATGCAGTCGAATACATAGTAGATGTCCATATCTCCAATGCCGAAGAGTTCAAGAATCGTGTAATAGCCCAAACGAATGCTCGCGCTGGAGCAATTTTAACGTGAGCATTAATTTATATTAGACACGGCTGAAAAATGGCTTTTATACTGACATAATGAACATAAACAAATCATCATCTCTTTCTAATTTCATTTTCTTTTTGAGCCTTAGCCTTGCTTTTTGCACGCTTGATGCCTCGACGTTGAATATTCTCGCTATTTCTTTCGTCGTGTAGTTCATTCTAATATAAGCACAATGCCTTAGCTCATTTTGCGTTATGTTTGGATAGGCTTTTTTCAAGTTTGTGAAAAAATCCTTATGCACTGCTTCAAAGTGCTTTTTTGATACTACCCAATCGCGCTCGGGCTGAAAATATGTGCGAAAAGTTTTCTCGTATTTGCGCTTATCACCGTCATCAAAATTATATTTCTCACTTAAATACTTGAATTTTTTGCTTAGTTCTTCAATAAATTTATTTTTTTCATTCAAGTAAACCGATTCGACTGCCAGATTTTTCTGAACGGCATTAAGTTCGACCAACTCCGTATTATCCATCAATATTGCTTGATAGTACCGCTCGTCGCTAATTTGAAATCTCGAAATAGTAGCGGATATATGCCTTATTTCATTATCATTTACAATAATTCTGATATTAGCATTAAAAACATTGTCCATAGCAGTGCTATTTCTCAAACTTGCTATGATGTTCTCCAAATAGCCTATATCGTCGTTGTGGATATAGCTGAAAATATTAGTTTTAAGGAAATCGTCTAAATTATCGAAGCCTATTATTTCCATAGCTTTAGCGTTAGCAAATACTGGCGAAAATTTTTGAAATACGACAATGCCAATTGGAGCTGAATTAACAAGATTTCTATATTGCGCTTCGTTTTCGGCAACCCGCTTTTCAGTATATTTTTTCACTGTAATATCTTCGGCTACTTCTAATATTCGCAATAGGTTACCGTCTTTGTCGAAAATTGGGCTTGCCTTTATCTGCCATATTTGCCCAATATCCATTTGCCTTTCAAATTCCACAGCTTTATGCGTTTTTTTCACTTGATGAACTATGCAGCCCTCGCAAATGCCCTCCGAATTGCCCCAAATTTCATAGCACTTTTTGCCCTTAATTTCGCTTAAACTCATATTTGCATTATCGAGCGATGCCTTATTAGCCCATATTATGTTATGCTCAGTATCTTGCAAAACTATCAAATCCGTTTGGCTATCTAATATATTAGATTTTTCAAGCTCGGAATTGAGCAAGCGGTTGCTCTGCTCAATTTTTTCGTTAATGTCACGACAAACTATAAGATAGCCGATTGCCTCGCCAACTTCACTCTTAACTATAGCAAGATTAGCTTCTATACTAACTATACAGCCAAGTTTATTTTCATAGCTAAATGTATCTTGCAAATGGGCGCTGGTAGAAAAATTGCTATCTATGCTTTTGAACTTTGCTGAATCATCGAAAATGCCGAGCTCGAACAGCTTTTTGCCCATAATTTCCTGCTCGGTAAATCCAAACATGCACTCGGCTGCCTTGTTCCAATAAATAAGGCTTCCGTCTAATCCTGTTGCTATAACTGCATCTTGCAAATCTTTAAATAGCATATCTTGGAATTGCAACTTTCGGCGGCTGGCGTATAAGTCAGTCGTATCGCGATAGTTAAAGCATATTTTTTCTAAAGTATTATCGGCGTTATATATCGGCGAAGGAATTATATATAGCACTTTTTCGTTGCCCTGCTTATCTATCATCTGCGAAAATTTTGAAGGCAGCGGACTATTATTTTTACTCGCTTCTAATGCTTTTTTGAAAAAGTCTCCGTCTATGAAGTAGCGCCTGCCAAGCGATTTGCCCACCGCATCGCTTGGACTAATTCCAAAAAGCGCGGCAAAACGGCTGTTCGCTTTAATTATCTTTTTGCTTAAATCCGTAATGCAGAGCGCATCGTGGCTTTGCTCAAAGATTTGCTCTAATAAATTATTAGTTTCTACTTTCATAGCAAAAATTACATTTTATAAGAAATTCAAAATAATCATAAAAATCAAATAAAAAAATAGAAAAATGATTAATAGAAGTAATTTTATATTAAATTTAGAATATATTTCACAGAAAATATTTATTCTTTCCATCTCTATAGATAAGCAACAAAACAGAAAACCTGCCATTATGTCAGATAACTTGTCAAAACAAGCACTTCAATAAGCTGACAAATAGTCGCTATATGCCACTATGTCGCATAGATAGCGACAAAATGACGCACTTTTCGGTTTGGCACAAGATTGGTAATATCCATTGTGAATTTGTAAAATTATTATCAAGAATAAATTTAATAGGAGAAGTAAAAATGACAATGCTAAGATTTGATCCATTCCGCGGTTTCGAGACTATGATGAAGAAAATGAGCGAAGTCGCTGCCGATTTAGAAAGAGGCGTTGTAATTGAAAAAGGCTCATTTGCACCGAGAGTGGATATTTACGAAGATGATGCTAATATGTATTTGAATGCAGAATTAGCTGGACTTAAGAGAGAAGATATTTCTATCAAGCTCAACGAAGGCAATGTTTTGGTGCTTTCGGGCAAAAAAGATCGCGGCGAAGAAGACGAAAAAAGAACAATCGTAAGAAATGAGCGTAGCTTTGGCGAATTTTCTCGCTCGGTGGTATTGCCAGATAATTTAGATTTAGATAGCATCAAAGCAAGTTATCGCGATGGCGTTTTGGAAATTAAAATATCCAAAAAACTGCCCGATCCACCCAAAGAAATTAATATTTCAATTGATTAATTGTTCAACAAACATTTAGGAGAGATAAAAATGACACTCGTAAAATTTGATCCGCTGCGTGGCTTTGAATCTTTAACCCGCAAAATGAGCAATTTGGTGCAAGATTTTGACAAAGGCTTTAGCGTCGAGTTTGGAAATTTTGCTCCTAAAATTGATATTGCCGAAGATGACAAGCATATTTTTTTGCACGTGGAAGCTCCCGGCATTGCGAAAGAAGACATAAAGCTGACTATCAACGACGACAACACGCTCGTTATCAAAGGCGAGAAAAAGCGAGATATTAAGAGCGAAGAAAATAAAGAATCTTACTCTTATATACGCTTGGAACGCAGGTTTGGCGAATTTTGCCGTTCCTTCTTATTGCCAGACAACGTGAAAAAGGACAGTATATCCGCTAAGTTTGAAAATGGCTTGCTTGCAATTCAATTAGAAAAGATAGAGCCAGAGCCACCTAAAGAAATTAAAGTTAATATCGAATAAATATAATCAATCAGCTTTCAGCATATTGGGCGCCACTGCGGCGCCTAAGTGCTAAAGCTAAAGTTAAATAAATAATTTTGCCGATGGCAAAAATGGAGAAAAACAATGAGATTCGGACATAATCACCCACTTAGGGATTTTGAGCATATAGCAAGAAGAATTGGGCAAGCTTTTGCAGAAGAGCAAGGCTATCCAACACATAGCGAGCAAGAATACAGCATAAAACCAGCTACCGATATTTTGGAAGATGAGAACAATATTTATTTCCAAGTCGAGCTACCCGGTGTAAAAAAGGAAGGCTCCAAGCTCAGCATATCTGACGACAACATTTTAACTATAAGCGCAAACAAAGAGCAAAACCTGCCCGAAGGCGTTAATGTATGCTGTAGGCAAGAGCGAAAATTTGGCAATTTCCAGCGCTCTTTCAAGTTGCCCGACGGATTAGACACCGATAAAATATTTGCCAAATTTGATAGCGGTGTGCTGAACATCACAATCGCCAAGAAAGTGGAAGTAATGCCCAAAGAAAACGTCATCAATATAGATTAATGACGGCACTTTGCAGCTTTAGCAACAGCAAAAAAGGCGAGCAAAAATGTTCGCCTTTTTTGTCTTGAACACGATTATGGGGTTAAAGGATTAACAAGATAATAAGGAAGAAAATTGAAATAATAGACAAAAACAATCTTGCTAATTCTTTAATCTTGAAAATCGTGTTCAGACTGTAAAAATAGATGTCCTACACCTTCGAGGTGTAGGACATCTTAAAGCCAAATTGTAACGAACCCAAAGGGTTCAAATGTTTGTAGTAATGAATAATTGGCGATTTATACGACTCCGTAGGAGTCGCATTATGCTATGCAATTTTATTGCCTATAAACATCAAATCCATTTGAGATTAAAACAAAGCCAAATAATGCGCTAAAAGTAATTTTCTATCGAATTATCTTTGCTTTAATTTGTATTTTACGTATTTTTATATGTTATTTATTGAGGATTCGCAGGTAAATGAGTCGGGTAACATTTTAGGGTAACGCAAGATGGTAAATTCAATCAAAGACACTTTAAAAGACCTTTTAAAATTTTTAAAAGCGCCAACTGAAAAACAAGATTTAGTGCAATCAAAACCACATAAAGCTAAAAGACTATTTTTCCTTTTGCTGATTGATATTCCCCTAATGAGCCTCCTGACGATTTTAGTTGGTGCTTTTAGCAAATGGGGCTGGGTTAATGTTGAAAATCATAAAATGGCAATGCTTTTAGAGCTTTTACCAATTTGGATGGTGTTAGCTCTGTCTATAATAATTATACCTTTTATCGAAGAAATTATTTTTAGGCTGTTTCTTAAATTTAAAAGAAATTATTTGTTGCAAGTAATTATTTTTATTTTAAACGGAAAGGGAAATAATATCAAAAATGGTATTATAAATTTCTGGAACAAAAAATACTCATGGATATTTTATTCTCCAGCCATTCTGTTCGCTTTTATTCATATAACTAATTATGACCTAACAAGTGCAAGCATTTATCTTTTGCCAATTTTAGTTCTTCCTCAATTTATCCTAGCTCTATTTATTGGCTATTTGCGAGTACGATATAATTTTATGTTGGGATATTTAATGCACGTGCTTCACAATGCTTTCTTTATAACTATTGCTTTAGTAACTATTACTCCTTCAATTCCCAAATTAAATACAGAAAATAACGAATACTCGCTAAAAATTGAAGAGGTTGCAATGGTTAAAGACGTGTCTATTAATTATACAGAAGATTCCATTCAGTTCGTCGGGGTCGATATGAAGAATACGATAGCAACTTTGACAAATAAAGACGAATATCTTGTAGATGGCAGCAGCACGCTACTGAATAAAAAAATAACATTAAGCTACAAGAAAAAGCTCGATATTAACCTAAACAAAGATTCCATAATACTTTATCATCTCGGGAAGACATATAATTTTAGATTAGAACCAAAGTATAAATTACAAAAAGTTTATAGCCTTTATGTTAGCGATACTTTACTACTATCTAAGCATTACTCTCGAAACTACAACGAAGACAGCAGCATTACCTCTACTACTACTACTGTTTCATCTAAAAGTATCACATTAGAATACATAACTCTGGAACAAATAGCAAGAGATCTTAGCAGCAGCTATGGGGTGCGTTTTGAATGCCAATATCCCTTCGCTCAAAAATTAAACGTAAAAGTGCCTAATGGGAACTTAACTGAACTAAAAAGCACTTTGAATAAAAAGTATGGGATTAACTTTAAAGAAGTAAATAAAAAAGTAGAATATTTGTATATAGTTGAATAGGAATAAAACGAATAAGCGTTACTTATTGTAAGGGCTTCGAAATAGCTCTCTGATTAAGTTTTTGCGGCATATTTTCCCCACCCAAAAATTCTCTAAGTCATTTGAGTTAGAGCGTTAAAAGCCTTTTGAATTTATCACCGCTCAAAATAAACGAAGTCAATTAAAAAAATCGCACCAAGTAAAATTTGCTTTTCCTTCAAGCTGATATGCTCGGTCAGCTGTAAAACAAAATTATCCTCGTCAGTGAAGACCTCTTTTACTATCCCCGACCATTTCTTAGTGAGTTTGCCAACTTCTGTTCCCATTTTACTTATAAAGAACGTCCATGGCTTAAATATAGGTCCGAATAGCCTCAATATTTCAATGTTGTTATTATCATAAATAGCGTATTTTTTACGAAACATTGCAAATTCCCATTTTATCGAGCCGAGCAATTGCCCATCTGGTAAAAAAATTTCGCACTCGTGGAATAAAAATTTAAATGGCCGCTTTATTATAAGTTGCACGCCTTCTTGCTCGTCAGTCAATTGTATTTCAAACGGTCTCATTGGCTTCATAAAAAATCGCCAAAAGAGTTTTAAATTTACCTCGTGGGCAAATAAAATTTGGTTGCCATTTTCATCGAAGATAAAATACTTGTTTTTTTGTTCGATACCAATAAATATTTCACCTA
>JAKIZN010000216.1 GCA_022708005.1 Bacteroidota bacterium
ATACTACGCTGTGGAATGTTCACGGAATGAACATTCGGCAAGCGGCCCGGCGCTAGCATATTTTACTATCACTGAACGCCGCTTTGCCTATACAAACCCCTTGACACTCGCTCTCAGCGTGTTGCGGCCGCGAGAGAGAGAAAGGGGGGATAAACGTCTCTTTAGGAAGGCATACGCTTTTTTGAGCGTAGAAATTCCTGATTAATCAAAGTTGCTTTAGGTTCTATCTGCAAAAGTTGCTTAAATAAGCTAAATTGCAATATGACAAATTTCTATTATCAATTAAATGAAATAATACTGCCATATAGGACATATATTGA
Source organism: Bacteroidota bacterium (assembly GCA_022708005.1). GTDB lineage: Bacteria > Bacteroidota > Ignavibacteria > Kapaibacteriales > UBA2268 > JAKIZN01. Next base: position 321 of record JAKIZN010000216.1, read on the forward strand.
AAATATCAGAAGCAATAGCAAAAAGGCGAAAAAGCCTGTTGAGCGATAGCAAATCAGTGCTCGCTTTGATAGGCGGTACTACGGTAGCACAGATACTGAATTTCATTTTTTCGCCCATTGCCACGAGGCTCTTTAGCCCAGAGGTCTTTGGCGATCTCTCAGTTTTTACTTCGATAACAGGAATCATTGGAATAATCATTTGCCTTCGGTATGAACTTGCAATAATATTGCCGCATGACGATGATGAAGGCTTTTCGTTACTCAGACTCTGTATTATTTTTACGTCTATAATATCAATTCTTGCAGGCGCGATTTTTTTATTTGCCGGCAAGACAATTTATGCAAGCTTCGGAGTTCCAAATCTTGCACGATATTGGTACTATGTACCCATTAGTCTTTTTCTGACCGGAATCATCCAGGCATGCAATTATTGGCTTACCCGCACCCGTCAGTTTGTAGTGCTTTCATGGAACAAGGTTATACCTGTCATTGTAGTCAATGTAGTTTCAATCGGCCTTGGTCTCTTGGGAAATCGAGCTTTAGGAGCAAGGCTTTTCGCAATTCTCTTGAGCAACATCGCGAATATTGCAATGTTAGCAAAAGCTGTCGCTCCCGAGTTTATATCTAAAAAACATCCGAGCAACAGTAGTTATTGGCAGTTGATAAAACAATATAAGAATTTTCTTATTTACGATATATGGGGCGCATTACTTAATAATCTCTCATGGATGATTGTGCCCATCTTGATGAATGCCTATTATGGCAGTAATGCGGCAGGCCAGTATTCGATTGGCATGAGAGTAATTCAGATACCTGCAAGCTTGATCGGGGCATCAATATCCCAGGTCTTCTTGAAAAACGCGAGCGAGAAGCGGTACGGCAAGACGCTTTACCCATATTGCATAGAAACTACGAAAAAACTGTTAAAATATACAGCACCATTTGCAATAGTCATGTTGCTATTTGGTAAGCCGATTTTTCATTTCATCTTTGGCGACAAATGGGGTTTGGCTGGAGCATATACTCAAATCTTAGCTCCATGGGCTATGGTCTGGTTTGTATCAAGTCCCTTGTCAACAATTTATATAATACTTCAAAAACAAAATGTTTCTTTATTATCTTCTGCGTTGAATCTTATTTCTCGTTTTATTGCATTATATATTGGAGGTAAATATACAAATGATAAGTTGGGCTTAATTTTGTTTTCAATTTCAGGAATCATATTTAATGGCCTATCAATTATATTATGTTTAATTTTATCCAAAAATAGCGATAAGAGGTTGTGAAAACATGAAAAGAGCATTTATATTTGGCTACTCTGAAAAAAGCGAGTTTACTAAAAGCCAAGCAATAGCTCTAAAATACGCAGGTTATTCTGTAAATGAAAGCAATATATATAACTCAAATTTGTATTTATTTAATTGGTATGAAAATATTTATAATTATAATATTCTATCTTTTATTAAAAAACTTGGATTCTTGATATATTTGAAGATATTTAACAAAAAACTTGTATTTTATGTTCACAATATAAATCCTCATAAAAAAGATAATACAAGTCCAACCTTATTATTATCATCCATTTTATTTTGTCTATTGTTCATATTATCAAATAAAGTTATAATTTTATCATTAAATACAAAAAAATATTTTAAGTATAGAAAAATATTGTTTAAATTGTTTAATTATAAAATTATATATATACCTCATCCCAATATGATTTCTAATAGAACAAATGATTATATAAACGATAAAATGCTAGAAAATCAACATGAATTGAGTATGTTATATTTCGGCCCAATTTTAAAATATAAGAATATTGATTTATTAATTAAAGTAATAAACAGGTTAAGTGATTATCCGATTAAAATATTAATTACTGGAACATGTCAAAAGGAATATCAAAAGGAATTGGAAAAAATGATTAAAAATAGAAATATAAGAATATTTAATAAATATTACACCGATGATGAATTATTTAATTTATTTCAAAAATATGATATTTGTGTTTTTCCATTAGATTTAAAGAGTAGTTTGAATTCCTCATCTGTAATATTATCATTTTCCATGGGTAAAACGGTTATTTGCCCGAAAATATCTACTTTGCTTGATTACCCAAATGATTTATATTTTTCATATGATTATTGTTCTATAGTAGAACATGAAAAAAATCTAGAACAGATGATTTTAAAAGTATTTGAAATTAAAATAAGTAATTCAACAAAATTAAAAATAATGGGTGAAAAATGTTATAACTATGTAAGGAACAATAATTCGCAAGATATTATAAATAAATTATATTGTATAAATTTTGGTTAAACGACTATGATAAAAAATTCTATTTGCCTCATCGGCTGTGGCCGAATTAGTTTCAAACACATCGAAGCGGCTATCAAGAATGCGGACAGGCTCTCGCTTATTGCTGCATGTGATCCAGTACTAGAACGCGCCGAGCAGCGAAAAGCTGAGTATCAGAAAGCATTTTCTGATGTAAAGGTTTCCGTATATTCTGACTATCGCGAGATGCTCAAAAAAGAAAAGCCTGACATCTGTGCAATTGCGACAGAATCAGGCTACCATCCACGTATCGCAATCGATTGTCTTGAGGCCGGGAGCCATGTTATCTGCGAAAAGCCCATGGCGCTCTCTACGCACGATGCAGACGCGATGATAGCAGCAGCGAGGCGTAACAATAGAAAGCTGGCGGTATGTTTTCAAAATAGGTTCAATGCGCCAGTGCAGCGCGTCCGTGCTGCGCGTGAAGCAGATCGCTTTGGCAAAATGCTCCATGGCATGATTCAAGTGCGCTGGAATAGGGACGAAAGTTACTACAAGCAAGCTCCATGGCGTGGTACCTGGGATCTCGATGGGGGAACGCTCATGAACCAATGCACGCATGGTATCGATCTTTTGCAATGGATGATGGGCGAAGATGCAGTGCGGGTACAGGCAGCCACGAGGCGCTTTTTGCGACCGATCGAGGCAGAAGATTTTGGTGCGGCGATCGTCGAATTTGCAAGTGGGGCAGTAGGCATTATCGAAGGGAGCGCCGACGTGTTTCCCCAAAATCTCAATGAAACGCTTTCGCTCTTTGGGGAGAAGGGTACCGTGGTTATCGGTGGTCTCGCGGTCAATAAAATCGAAACCTGGCGCTTTGCGGATGCGGCAACAGTGGGCGATACTGAAGAGAAAGTCCTCGACCCAACCGCAAAGGATCCACCGACGGTCTATGGTTTTGGCCATATGGCGCTCTATGCTGATTTTCTCGATGCGCTCGATCACAATCGCGAGCCACTCGTGAATGGCGAAGCAGGAAAGAAGGCGCTGGAAATTATCCTTGCGATCTACAAGAGCCAA
>JAKIZN010000217.1 GCA_022708005.1 Bacteroidota bacterium
TCTTGCTTTTGGTATAAACCTTGCGATAGCTCGATTAGGCACAGCAGCAGCACTGATTTTATCGCCTTACTTCGTGAATTTTATTCATTGGACAAGTGCTTTATGGGCTGCGACTATATTGATGACTTTAGGTTTTGTTGCCTTCATTATTTATACACTTTACGATAAAAAGTATTCGCCAGCCAGCGACTTATCTGCTAAGCTCGCCGACGATGAAATTTTCAGGCTAAAAGATATTGTTACGCTTTTGACAAATAAGTCGTTTATTTACGTTTGCTTACTGTGCGTAACTTTTTATTCCGCAGTGTTTCCTTTCCAAAGCTATTGCCCCGACTTATTGCATAATAAATTTTCGCTATCGATTGAGCTAAGCGGGCTGCTAACAAGTTTAATTATCTGGGGAACGATAGTTTTTACCCCGCTTTTTGGGTATTTTGTTGATGCTAAAGGCAAGAGGGCTACCTTGATGTTTCTTGGCTCAGGGCTGCTTATAATGGTGCATTTGATACTTTCCTTAACTTACTTGCCGCCGTATATTCCAATGTTTATTTTGGGTATTGCTTTTTCGTTGGTGCCAGCGGCTATGTGGCCATCGGTTGCATTAATAGTTGAGGAGAAAAAATTAGGCACGGCATACGGCATTATGGCTTCTATTCAAAATCTTGGGCTATGGGCGTTCCCAATCATAGCAGGCTGGATTTTAGACTTGACAAATAAAGGTGTAGCAAGCGATTCGGGCAATTTAGATTATACGATGACTATTTTAATGTTTGCAGCGCTTGGATTCATAGGATTCGTTCTTGCATTTTTGCTAAGAAAAAACGAATTGACTGGGAAATCGCATGGATTAGAGCTACCTTCCAAAGCATAAGCAAGTTAGCAAGTGATTGTTAGCTAAAAGTTGGTTATAGCGAGATGGATAGGTTAGAGATAGGGAAGAGGTGGCAGTTTTAAAATTAGCCCCGACTTTAGTTTATTTCTCAATGGTTTGCCGAGATTTACAGCTAAAGTCGGGGAAATGTCGCGATAGTATAGTTTGTGCGAAACGCTTAGTCTAATGGAGACCTTGTTGTGATAGCTATTCTATTCCAGCCGTTGATAGCCACAGTTGCCATTATCACAGCCGCGAGCTCTTTTTCACTCAAATGGGCGGCAGCTTGCTGATAAATTTCATCTGGCACATCATTGCTGGCAATCAAGGTTATAGATTCCGCCAACGCAAGGGCGGCTCTTTCTTTTTCTGTGTATAGCTCGGTTTCTCGCCAAGCATCTAATAGAAATAGTCTTTGTGGGGTTTCTCCAAGTGCTAATGCGTCGCGCGTGTGCATATTCAAACAATGGGCGCAGCCATTGATTTGCGAAGCACGTGTTTTTATAAGCTCATAGAGCTTTTTGTCTAATCCGCTATTTGCAATGTAGTTCTCAAGGGCTATCATAGCCTCGAAGGCTTCTGGTGCCACTTTCGATATATTTATGCGATTTGCCATATTGAATACCTCAAAATAAAGAATAAAATACAGCCCGCCTATAGCAATGCTTGCTATGGCGAGTTGTTTTGTTTCTAAAAAGTATGTGCATTTAACCCAAAAATTCAATAAGAACTCTATCTGACTACGTATCCGTAAGGAAATGTTAAACTTTAAGATGTCCTACACCTCGAATGTATAGGACATCTGGGAAAACGGCTAATAGGAAATGTAAAAGTTTCTATTGCATTATTTGAGTTTAAAATATATTTTTATTGCTCTAAGCGAGCGTCTAAGCTAATTGGAATTTTCAAGGCTTTGCTAATCGGGCAGTTTTCTTTAGCGGCTGTTGCGCATTCTAAAAATGTTTCTTGCGAGATATTAGGCACTTTTGCCACTAATGTTAAGTGCGAACCTATTATTTCAATTTTGTCTGTATCCATCGTAACTTCCGCTTTCGCGTCGAGTGATTCAGCCACAAAACCGCTTTTTTCGAGAACAAGGCTGAGAGCCATAGCAAAGCACCCTGCGTGAGATGCGGCTAATAGTTCGTCGGGGTTAGTTCCTGCGCCATCGCCAAAACGAGTTTTAAAAGAGTACGGCTGGCTATTCAGAACTTTGCTATTGGTCGTTAGCGTTCCATTTCCTTCTTTTAAAGTGCCATTCCAAACTGCATAGGCTATATGCTTTTTCATAATTTGCTCCTATAAATTACTGATATGATTTTAAACTTAATAATTGCTTGACAATTATGGACTATAAGACGATGAAAATCAAATTTTATTAGAATAGCAAATATTTTTTCAATATGAAGCTGCCGAATTTGCATTTTATATAAAGCAAAACGGGATAGATAAGCAAAAAAATTGGGTCGGAACTGCGAATGAAAACAGCTCCGAGAATGCTTTGCTTTCCCACTAAATAGAAATTTTATTTACCTTTCGGCTTTATTGTATTGTTCTCAAATATCAAATCTGGGTCGCCTATATCTTCTTTAGTTAGAGAAATAATTTCTTTGTATGCTCTATTTGTTGAATCGATAAATGGCACACCGAAATTTTTTTGAACTATAGACGTAACGTCTGCCGATATAAAATCGCCATTGCTGCTAGAGCCTTTAAGGTTAAATTGTTTATACGTCGCAAAATTACCTAAACTATAAGCAATAAATTTATTTTTATAAATATCAACGGCACGTGTTACGTGTGGGCTATGCCCGATAACTAAGTCTGCCCCGGCATCTATCATAATTCTTGCAAATTTATATGGATTACCTCTGTTGCTACCCAAAAACATTTCATACTCTTTAGTTATATGCCGATAGGACTCGCCTTCTCCGCCTCCATGAAACGAAACGACGGCTATGTCTGAATTTGCCTTCATTTCTTTAATAATTTGGGTGCATTTTTCGTAATCATTCATTTTTAAAGTATATTGATTATTCGAAAAACCTGCAAAAGAGATTTTTTTACCTTTCACTTCTATTATTTGATATGGATATTCTGCTATTCCGGAGAATTTAATGCCAATGCTTTCCAAAGCGTTTATTGTAGAAGTAATGCCTTCGTTGCCGAAATCGCCTACGTGATTATTGGCGATATTCATAAAATCAAAGCCAGCGTTTTTAAGTATTTCTGCACTTAAAATCGGCATACGAAATATATAGCATTTACCCGGCGGGGGACATTTCTTTTTGGGAGTTCCGCCGTTGAGTATACATCCTTCAAGATTTCCGACTGTAATATCGGCATTCTGGAGAATAGATATAAGGTTATCAAAAATCTTCCTGCCGCTATCTGGCGCCAGCATAGATGGGCTGGGATAAGAAGAGCCAATCATCACATCTCCGACAGCAACAATACTGATTGTATCGTCTAAACGCAACGTTTCCTGCGTCGGTTGAGCTTTTATTATTGGCTGTTGCTGCTGTTCATTGCAGACATTTAAAAATATTAGAGATATGATAAAAACTAAATATTTATTCATAAAATTGTCCTATATAATTTATTTAATAATTCAATCTTCTATTATTTTGAATGTATCTGCTTGTGTTAATATCCAAAAATTCTATTGTTAGAGCGAACTTCGCAATGCCTACCTTCAAAATCCTTTCGATAATAATTCCATTATTTTATTTGGTCTTTCTATTGTGCCATTAGCGAATGGCATTAACCTATAAAACAAAGA
>JAKIZN010000218.1 GCA_022708005.1 Bacteroidota bacterium
TAATTCATCTATTGCTTTGGGTTGGTCGCCAGATGGTTTATAAGAAGATTCTAATACAAATCTGCCTTTCATAATTCTTCAAAATTTTAAAGTTATTGCAATATTAACCAATAATAAACGGATTATTAAACAAATCATTATAGGAATAAATAGAAAAATGAAAATTTTGTTATTAAGTTTGCTCACGGCGATTAGCTGCTCATTTATTTCGCCAATTATCGATAGCAATATGACTTTTGAAGAAGCTATCAAAGGAAGCAAAGCTCCGCAAGACGTTATCGATAGCATCGAAATTCTAAATGTCAAATACATTTCGTTTGATGGCAAATTGCATTCAGGGCAAATTGTTGTTAGAAAAAGCGTATCCGATGACGTGCAAGCAATATTCGAGCTTATTTTGAAAGAAAAATTTCCCGTAGGCAAGTGCGTGCCAATAGTCCAATATGGCTGGTCGGACAGCGCTTCGATGGCTGATAATAATAGCTCGGCGTTCAATTATCGCACTATCGCTGGCACAAATCGCCTATCTCCTCACTCGTTTGGGCGAGCTGTGGATATTAACCCACGTCAAAATCCAGTTGTATACGCAAATGGCAGAGTATCGCCCAAAGGAGCAAAGTACGATATTAAAAAGCCCGGCACGTTCTCAAGCAATTCCCCGATAGTCAAGGAATTTGAGCGACGTGGCTGGCGTTGGGGCGGCACATTCAAATCGTTTAAGGACAATCATCATTTCGATAAAAATTAACGTATTAGAAGTTTTGCTAATCATAAAAGTTTCACTAACTTTGTAATCGTTAAATTTGTATTACATTAATATTAGTGGTTTTTATAATGCTTACATCAATCAATCATATCGGCATAGCAGTAAAAGACTTGGAAGCAAGTATCGAAGTTTTTAGAAAAATTTTTCAATTTGAGAATATTCACAGGGAAGTAGTAGAAGAGCAAGGCGTTAGCGTTGGCTCGTTCAAAGTCGGCGATGTGTTAATCGAACTCACTCAGCCCACCCGCGAGGATTCGCCAGTAGGCAAATTTTTGGAAAAGAAAGGCGAAGGAATACATCACATAGGGTTCAATACAGACAACATCCAAGGCGATCTCGACCGCTTGAAAGCCGAAGGAGTGCAGCTTATCAACGAAGTGCCTCGTCCAGGCGCTCACGATATGCAGATTGCTTTTTTGCATCCCAAATCAACCAACGGCGTGCTAACCGAAATTTGCCAGCACAAGTAAATAACTTTTATTGCCATCGCAAGCACAAAGGGCAAACAGGAATGTTTGCCTTTTTTTTGCATTGAACAGGATTACGGGGATTATATGATTACCGGGATAATAAGGGAAAAATTGAAGAATGAGCGGATATAATCTTGGTAATCTTTTAACCCAAATAGTTCATTAGAAACTCCAACTGAATGTGTATCCGTAAGGAAATATTTAGTTTTAAGATGTCCTACACCTTTTGTCAGAATCAGGATTTTCAGGATTATATGATTATCAGGATAAGAAAGGAAGAAAATTGATAGTTGAAAACAATCTTGTCAATCCTTTAACCCTGAGCATCTTGATTCAGACTGTAAAATAGATGTCCTACACCTTCGAGGTGTAGGGCATCTGGAAAATAATGAATAGGCAATGAGAAAATTTCTATTGCATTATTTGGGTTTAATAAAAACCAATCCGCCGCCAATAAAATTATTTATTTTAAGTTTCGTTATTGTATTATTACATTCTTTAAAAAATTATAGATTTATATTACTTAGGATTTTGCACTATGGAAAATAAGCCCGAAAGCACCGCTACCAATAACTTCATTAAAACTATAATCCGAGAAGACCTTAAAAATAATAAAAATAATGGCAGGGTACATACCCGCTTCCCGCCTGAACCGAATGGATATTTGCACATCGGGCATGCGAAGTCGATATGCCTGAACTTTGGGCTAGCGCAAGAGTTTAATGGTATTACCAACTTGCGATTTGACGATACAAATCCTACAAAAGAAGAAGTGGAATATGTCGATTCAATCATAGAAGACGTGAAGTGGTTAGGCTTCGATTGGGACGATAGGCTATTTTATGCTTCGGACTATTTCGATGCGCTGTATGATTATGCTGTAGATTTAATTAAAAAAGGGCTCGCCTTTGTCTGCGAGCAAACCCCAGAAGAAATTCGCTTGTGCCGCGGGACGCTTACCGAGCCGGGCACGCCAAGCCCATATAGAAATCGCTCCATCGAAGAAAATTTAGACTTGTTCGAGCGTATGAAAAATGGCGAATTTGAGGACGGCAGCAAAACTCTGCGAGCTAAAATCGACATGAGTTCGCCCAATATTAATATGCGCGACCCCGTTGTCTATCGCATCAAAAAGGCTCACCATCACCGCACTGGCGATAAATGGTGCATTTATCCAATGTATGATTTCACTCACGGGCTGTCGGATATGCTCGAAGGCATCACCCATTCCATTTGCACGCTTGAATTTGAAGACCACCGCCCGCTTTACGATTGGTATCTCGATGTGCTCGAAACTCCGTGCCACCCGCAACAAATAGAGTTCGCCCGACTGAATATCACATATACCGTTTTGAGCAAAAGAAAGCTGCTGCAATTAGTCCAAGAAGGACACGTAAGCGGTTGGGACGACCCGCGGATGCCGACTATTTCAGGATTTCGCCGTCGCGGCTATACTCCGTCGGCTATTAGAGATTTCGCAGAAAAAATCGGTGTAACCAAAGCCGAAAGCATTGTAGAATTTAGCTTTTTGGAATACTGCATACGCGAAGACTTGAATAAAACCGCAATTCGCAGGATGGCGGTCATCAATCCGCTGAAAGTTACAATCGAGAACTATCCAGAAGATATGAAAGACGATTATTTGGAAGCAGTTAATAATCCAGAAGATGCGAGCTCTGGCACTCATCAAATCAGATTTTCCAAAGTTATATACATCGAAAAAGATGATTTTATGGAAAACCCGCCGAAGAAATATTTCAGGCTATACCCGGGCAGCGAAGTGCGTCTGCGATACGCTTACTTTATTACTTGCAAAGAAGTGATAAAAGACGAAAATGGCGAAGTGATTGAACTTATTTGCACTTACGACCCAGCCTCGCGTGGTGGCAATTCGCCAGACGGGCGCAAAGTGCAAGGCACTATTCATTGGGTTTCCGCAGAATTTGGCAAGCAGGCAGAAGTGCGGCTATATGATAACTTATTTTTAGAGGAAGACCCCAATAAAGTTCCTGATGGCAAAACATTTTTGGATAATTTAAATCCCAATTCATTAAAAGTTGTAACTGCTTTAGTCGAGCCAGATTTGATAGACGCAAAGCCCGGCGAGCACTATCAATTTGAGCGAGTGGGCTATTTCGTGGCTGATTATAAAGAATCAAGGCTCGGCAAGCCCGTTTTCAATAGAACGGTAGGGCTGCGAGATACTTGGTCAAAATTAATGAAAAAGTAATATAATGCCCAAGCAATCGCTAATATTTCATTCATTTCACCTAACTTTTGAAATAGGCGAAACATCGCTTTTAGCAGAGTTTGGCGAGTTGCTACCAATAAGCCGAATGGCAGTTTTATCGCTCGCGGCTAATGGCGGTCTATCGCTCTATTTTATTAATATA
>JAKIZN010000219.1 GCA_022708005.1 Bacteroidota bacterium
ACTACTTCAAGCACATTAACCGTAACTCCGCAGCCAGCTACAACGGAAGTAATGTTGAATTTGGGCATAGCAAGCGAAGGCGAAGTTGAAGTAAAACTCTTCAATCAAGCAGGTCAATTGATGCTAACAGCGAGCGAATCTGCGATGAATGGTATCATTAAACTAAACACAAGCGGCTTGCCAAGCGGCGTATATCAGGCAATGATAAACGTTGATGGCAATGTTCAGACGGCGAGAATAGTGATAGTCAGATAATAGACTATCTACAATGAACTAATCAAAGGGCGAACATCACTGTTCGCCCTTATTTGTTGTGTCTTGAACAGGGATTCTATCCTAGACAATCTTACGTCCTTTTAAAGCTTTTGTCTAAATCTAATAAGGAAATTTCTAATATAACTGGTCTGCCATGAGGGCAAACATAAGGCATAGAACACCTTAAAAGGCTATTGGCGAGGCTTTTCATTTCGCCGTGTGTCAATTTTTTGCCTGTTTTAATAGCGGATTTGCAAGAATAGCTCGCGGCTAAATTGTCTCGCTTGTCGGAATGTTTTATTTTAGATAGCTCGGCGTATTCATCTAAAATTTCAATAAAAGATTGCAGCGCCTCGCCTTCGCTAATATCTATCGGGACAGACGCGATTTCTATATTTCCCATCGCATCTACAGTAAAGTTATAGCCAATATCCTTCAATTCATGCTCAATTTCCTTGGCTATTATTAATCGGCTCGGGCTTATAGACGAAGCAACGGGAAATAGCAGCTGCTGCGATTTCGATAACTCTTTATTCATCATCTTAATAGCGCTTTCGTATAGTATTCGCTCATGAGCATTATGCTGGTCGATTATTAATATCCCGACATCGCTTTGCGTTAAAATATACTTGTTATGTATCTGCAAAAATTGGGCATCGTCTGGAACAACTATATTTTTATTCGCAAGTAAAATTGGGCTTAAATCTGGCTTTGCATTAGAAAAAATATCGTCAAATATAGAGCGTTCGCCTTTTTGTTGCCTTTCGGATAAAGAGCTGCTTGAGTATTGCCCGCTGGGCTTAGGAGAATACTGAAATCTCGGTTCTATTATCTCGCCAGTGAGCTTATTTACAAGCATTGGGCTATCCGCCGCGCCAACAGCAAAATTTCCAGAGCTGAACGGCTTGCCTGCATCGCTTGTTAAATTGTGCGAAGCCGTTAAGTTATGTTGTTTCAAGCATTCCGATACGGCAAAATGTATGGCATTATAAATAACCCTATCATCTTCAAATTTTACTTCATTTTTTTGAGGATGGATATTCACATCAACTCTTTCGGGGTCTACTGCTAAGTTTAGTACATAGAGTGGCTTATAGTTTTTTTCTAAAAGATGTTCGAAGGCAGAAAATATAGCGTAATTTAGATTTTTGCTCTGAACTGCCCTTTTATTGACAAATAAATATTGATTGCTCGAAGCTGGCTTTGCTAGATGTGGCAATCCAATAAATCCAGTAATTTCTACCTTTTCGTCGATAAAATTGATGGGTATTAATCCGCCCTCCAACGATTTGCCCAATACGTTTTTAATACGAATATCTTGCGCTGAAGGGTGAACGTCGAAAATCATAGTATCATTATCATAAAAGGTAAATCTTTTATCGAAATGCGATATTGCAAATCGTATCATAGTATCTGAAATATATCGAAACTCGGTTAAATCAGACTTTAAGAACTTTTTGCGAGCGGGCACATTATAAAATAAGTTCCTTACAAATACTTGAGTGCCATTATCGCAGTTTGCGGGAGCAATTTCAAACTCTCGGAGCGGTTCAGACTTTAGCGACCAGCCGTGTTCGTCTATTGCCCGCTTGGAGCGGATTTCTATCGATGCGACTGCAGTAATCGAAGCAAGTGCTTCCCCACGGAAACCATAAGATATAATACGCTCTAAGTCTTTTTGCGATTGAATTTTGCTTGTGGAATGTCGCAGCGGCGCTATAGCAAGATCTGATTTGCTCATGCCTTTGCCGTTATCAACTATGTGTATAAGCGATTTGCCTGAACCACGGACAATGACCGCAATGGAATCGGCTCCCGCATCTAATGAATTTTCTACCAATTCTTTAACAATCGACTCTGGACGCTGAACTACTTCGCCAGCAGCTATCTGATTTGCAAGATATTCGGGCAGTACTCTTATGGTATTTTCTAGAATATCCATTTCCGCTTAAATTTTTAATGACGATTGCAGCGGTGCAAAATTGAAAATAGCAAACTATTTTCCACCAATTGGCAACGTTACAATAAATGACGTCCCGATACCCAACTTGCTTTTAAGCTCTATTTTACCTAAATGCGATTCTACACATTTTTGCACTATCGATAGCCCAAGTCCATACCCAGGAATAGGACCGACGTTTGACGCTCTGAAAAATGATTGGAACGTATGCTGCAAATCTTTTTCGGGTATGCCAATGCCATAGTCTTGCACAATTATCTCCGCAAATTGCCCATCGCAGCTAACAAAAAAGTCTACCTTGCCAGCGCCGGTAGAATATTTAACGGCATTTGTCAGCAAGTTGTTGATTATCAAAGCTAATAGCTTTTCATCTACCATTGCTTTAGAGCAATTGCCAGAGAAATGTACGGCTATCTCATGCGAATTATGGAAATTGAATTCTACACTTTTTGCAATGGAGAAACACATCGCCGCAAGGTCTATTTCTTCTGGGCTATAGACAAATTGCCCACTATCGAGACGCCCAACAATTAAGACATTTTCCATCAGTTGCGTCATTTTCAAAACAGTATCTTTTATGCGGATGAAGTATTTGTCCCGCTCTGCAGGAAGCCATTGGTCTGAATATCTGCTCAGCAAATCAGTCGAAAGCATAATAGTTGTGAGCGGAGTTCGAAATTCATGAGATATCATCGAGATAAACTGTGTCTTGAGCACATTTAGCTCTTTCTGCTTTTCCAAAGCCAGCACCAATTCTGCTTCTACTTTCTTCCTTGCCGTTACATCTTGCCCCATAAAGACAGACCAGCTATCATCGGCATAATCTACCTGCTCAACTGAAACAAGTATGTGCATTTCAGGGTTATTGCCGATAGTTACGGAAATTTCTTGGTTAACAACACGGGATCTTTCTGTTATAACTTGCTCTATCAGTGCAACTGTAGTTTTATCAAGCAACCTTCCAAAATCACTTAGCTTTTTGCCTACTATATCTTCGCGAGCCACACCAATATAACCAACAAATCTATCGTTAATATCTACAACGGTGCGTGTGGTGTTTGAAATTATGAAAATTGATGCAGGGGCAGATTGGAATATTTTTGAAAAGCGTTGTTCGCTTTTGCTTAGCTTTTCTCGAACATTATGTTGTTCCGTTATGTCTTCTGAAATACCAAGAAAATATTTGGGAACGCTTGAGCTGTCTCGGACCAATATCTTTTTTGTTACAAATCGTTTAGATTTACCATCGTAAGTTGTAACCACATCTTCATCAGCTTCTAAATCATTGCCACTTTCTATAAAATTTCTATCTCGCTCATCGAAAATAGCAGCCACATTCAGCCCAAAAATATCCGATGTGTATTTCCCTTCTGCCTCGCCAGAACGCAAGCCAAGCGAATCCTCAGAC
>JAKIZN010000220.1 GCA_022708005.1 Bacteroidota bacterium
AGCAAGAAGCGATAGAAGGCGGCGAACACAAAAAAAGCAAAGACGAATATAATAGGCTAATGTCGCAAAGCATAAAAGAGATGTATCGCGTCTTAAAATTTGACAGCTGGCTATCGTTTGTGTTTGCGCATAAAGATCCAGAATTTTGGCATTTAATTATCGATACGGCAGAAGGCTGCGGCTTTGAATATGTCGGCGCAGTTCCACAAAAAAATGGGCAGACCAGCTTTAAAAAACGTCAAAACCCGTTTACTGTCTTATCTGGACAGCTTATCATTAATTTCCGCAAGGTTCGCAATCCGCGAGCAATAATGAAAGCTAATCTCGGAATGAACATAGCTGAGATTGTTATGCAAACAATAGAGGGAATTATTGCTAAAAATAACGGCGCTACCTTAGAGCAAATTAATGATGAGCTTATAATCAAGGGATTGGAGTTAGGATTTCTTGATTTGCTTAAAAAAGAATATTCCGACCTTACTCCAATTTTGCTCGGCAATTTCAATTATGATGAAACGTCTGAAGTATTTACAATTAAAGAAGATGTGAGATTTAAAACATATATTGACGTTAAGCTCCGCATTAGATATTATCTGATTAGCTATTTGCGGCGAATGGAGCGAGAGAGAAAAGTTCCTCATTTTGACGAGATTGTCTTGGCAATACTGCCGCTGCTTAGAAATGGCGCAACTCCTGAGGATCAAACAGTCCTAAACGTGCTGGAAGATATAGCTGAGCGTGTTGGTCAAGATGGCTGGAAACTTAAGCAACAAGGGCAAATGTCGATGTTCGATTGATAGCCATAGACAAGCCGTATATTATAGGATTAACAGCGGAAAATTGTCGCTATATTTGGGAAAATGAACGCAGAAAAAGATTTTTATGATACAACTTCACAAGATTGAGAATATAGTTTTTAGTCGTAGCCCGATTTTTATAATTCAAGTTTTGCGGGGAGTGGGGCAAATTATGCTTCAGGAAAATGCCGTAACGGGCTTGCTGTTTTTAGTAGGCATTTTTTATGCTTCGCTGCCCATGGGCATAGCAGCGCTTTTAGCTACTTCTTGCGGCACAGCTACCGCCATTGTCTTTAAATTCGATAAAGAAAATATTGATAAAGGCTTGTATGGATTTAGCGCTTCGTTAGTCGGCGTTGCTTTGCTGCTATTTTTCAAGGCAACTTTTTGGGTATGGCTGCTTTTGATAGTAGGCTCGGCGTTGGCAACGGCTATCCAACAATTTTTTATAAAAAGAAGAATACCTGTATTCACTCTGCCTTTTGTGCTTGTAACGTGGCTTGTGCTGTTTCTATCTAAGCAATATTTTCCGGACTTGCTGGCAGTTCCGCAGTCGTCGCTTGGCTCTGCTTACGGCTCTTTTGCTTTTGCGATAAAGGGTTTCGGGCAAGTAATTTTTCAAGAAAATATTTTTTCTGGGCTAATATTTTTGGTTGCTGTGCTTATTAATCTGCCTATTGCAGCGCTGTACGGGCTTGCAGGCTCTGCTTTTTCAGGTATATTAGCGTCGCAATTTTCTGTGCCACAGGAAAGTGTAAGCAATGGGCTGTTTGGATTTAATGCTGTGCTGTGCGCTATTGTATTTGCTGGTAGCAAATTTAAAGACGGCATTTGGGCGCTGATAGCAGTATTGCTGTCGCTCGCGATAAGCTTAGCCATGCTGGAGTTTAGCCTGCCGCAGCTTACTTTTCCATTTGTTGCCGCATCTTGCGCTACCTTAGCCTTGAAAAATTATATGTCGCCATCTATTCAGCCCAAATAATGCAATAGGAATTCTGACCTCAACCCCTTCTCCGAGTGGAGAATGGGAGGAAAAAGGAGATGGGGCTGTTTCATAAGGCTTCTGACGCATTATTTGGATTTAATCCCGAAGGGATTTGATGTTTGTAGAAAATAAGATTGCATAACCTAATTCGACTCCTACGGAGTCGTATAAACCGCCGATTATTCATTACTACAAACATTTGAACCCTTTGGGTTCTTTACAATTTGGGCTTAAGATGTCCTACACCTTCGAGGTGTAGGACATCTGTGGAGAATAGCTAATAGATAAAGTGGCATGCCCCTTTGCCTAAAGACATGGTCAGATAGAACTCTCACTGCATCACTCGCAATAAAAGAAATGCGATACTTTATCGTCAAAATATAGTTAAATTAAACATTTGGAGCAAAGTTTGCCAAAAACTATAGTAGCATTATCCACTCCGCCCGGTGTAGCGGGATTAGCTGTGTTGCGACTTTCTGGTGAGAGTGCGTTTGATATTGTAGATTCTATATTTACGGGTAAAATCAGCATCAGCGACGCGAAATCTCATACTATCCATTATGGCAAAATTATGTCTAAAGGCATTCTTATCGATACAGTTACAGTATCGGTTTTCAAATCGCCTAATTCTTATACGGGTGAAGATGTTGCAGAGATTTCCTGCCACGGCGGAATGGTTGTAGCAGGAGAGATAATCGACGCTTGCATCGAAAACGGAGCAGAACTTGCCGAGGCTGGCGAATTTACCAAGAGAGCTTTCCTCAATGGAAAAATGGACTTATCGCAAGTGGAAGCGGTCGCCGATATTATTCATTCAACATCAAAAAAAGCATCGCAAACGGCTGCACGCCAGCTTATTGGAAATTTCAAGCAACGGTTAGATGTTATATTAGATAGCTTAAAACACATAGCGAGCCTGCTCGAACTCGAATTGGACTTTGCCGAAGAAGAAATAGAGCTTTTGGAGAAAGAGGAAATTAAAGAGAAAATCAGGGAAGTGGCGAACTATTGCAAAGAATTGCACTCCACCCATAAGGCAGCGGAAATACTTCGGAACGGCTACTATGTGGGCATCGCGGGCTATCCAAATTCGGGCAAATCTACTTTGTTCAATACACTGCTCCAAAAGCATAGGGCGATTGTCAGCTCAATTCCCGGCACCACGCGGGATTATATCGAAGAATCCCTATATATAAATGATGTTCATATAAGGCTTGTCGATACGGCTGGCATTCGCAAAACGGACGACGTTGTCGAAGTCGAAGGTGTTCGCTTGGTTGATAATGTCCTTCAGCAATCTGATATGGTGTTGGTGATTAATGATATAACAAAAGGCAAATTCCATTCGGATAGCTTGGCAAGCGGCATCAAGGAAAAATATAAAGATAGGGAAGTGTTAGTTGTCCATAATAAAGTTGATTTGGTAGAAAGCAGTTTAGCTTACGGCATAGATGGGATTTCTGCAAAAGCTAATATTGGGATAGAGAAGCTAAAGGATATTATATCTTCTAAAGCAACTTTATCTTTTTCGACAGAAAACGACATATTAGTAAATGCTCGTCAAGCTACTTTGCTAAAAAAGGCAGAAAGCTACTTGCACAAAGCCATTGATGCGATAGATAAGAATATGGATAATACTATAATCGCGATAGAAGTTCGGGCTGCTGCTCAGGCTTTTGGCGAGTTAACAGGCAAAAATTGGAGTGAAGAAGTGCTAAATCAAATTTTTTCAAAATTCTGTATCGGCAAATGATAGTTTCACGTGAAACATAACTTATGAACTTAAATGGCACAAATAAATTTGACGTAATCGTGGTTGGAGGTGG
>JAKIZN010000221.1 GCA_022708005.1 Bacteroidota bacterium
TGCCAACGCTCAATGCTGAAGAAGGCGGATTAGTGCAAGGCATAGATATTATTCCAGTTGATACGCTGAGAGAAGCGATAGAATACCTTAATGGCGATATTGAAATCAAGCCTAAAATAATCGACGGCAAAGAGCTGTTCGAAAATGCCACTATGGAGCATCTCGTAGATTTAGTGGACGTCAAAGGGCAGGCTAACGTTAAGCGGGCTTTGGAAGTATCCGCTGCCGGAGGACACAACCTTTTGATGATAGGTCCGCCCGGCTCGGGCAAAACCATGCTTGCCAAAAGAATGCCGACTATATTGCCACCATTGACGCTTGATGAATCATTAGAAACAACAAAAATTCACTCCGTCGCGGGCATTCTGCCAAGCAACGTGCCATTGCTAACTATTCGCCCATTTCGCTCGCCGCACCATACTATATCCGATGCTGCGTTAGTGGGCGGCGGAATGAATAAAATACGCCCGGGCGAAATCTCGCTCTCGCATCACGGCGTGCTATTCCTTGATGAACTCCCAGAATTTGCTCGAAATGTGTTGGAAGTTTTGAGGCAGCCACTTGAGGAAAAGCGAATAACTATTTCTCGCACCAAGCAAACTGTGGAATATCCAGCTAATTTTATGATGGTATGCTCGATGAATCCTTGCCCTTGCGGGAACTTTGGCGACCCCACCAAAGAATGCTCTTGCACTCCGCAGCAGATACAGCGATATTTGGGCAAAATTTCGGGACCGTTGCTCGATAGAATTGATATACACGTGGAAGTGCCAGCTGTCAAGCATCAAGAACTATCCGATGTGAGAGTTGGCGAACGCAGCAGCAGCGTCCGCGAGCGAGTCATCAAAGCGAGAGCAATACAATCCGAGCGATATGCCGATTATAACGGCATATACAAAAACGCCGATATGACATCTAAAGTCATTAAAAAATTCTGCGAGCTAAACACGCAATCGCAAGATTTATTGAAAATGGCGATGACAAGATTAGGGCTTTCGGCTCGCGCTTACGATAGAATTTTAAAGGTATCGCGAACGTTAGCAGACTTGGCTGGCGAAGAGAAAATACAGGTTGAGCATATAAGCGAGGCTATCCAATACCGCAGTTTAGATAGGCAATATTGGAAATAAGCAAGAAATTTATTGGGCAATTTCTTTTGACAGAAATGATGCCAAATAATGCATTAGAAGCCTTTCCATCGTCTATTAGCTGTTTTTCCAGATGGGGCTGTCTTATATGGGTTCAGATGCATTATTTGGGTTTAATCCCGAAGGGATTTGATGTTTGTAGAAAATAAAATTGCTTAACATAATGCGACTCCTACGGAGTCGTATAACTCGCTGCCACTTCATTGCTACAAACATTTGACCCTTTCAGGGTCGTTGCTTTTTGCCTTTAAGCTGTCCTACATCTCGAAGGTGTAGGACAGCTGGAAAACTTAATTCTTCCTTACAGATACGCAATCAGTTAGAGTTTCTAATGAGTTATTTTGGGATAAAATCCTATAAACTTACCAACATCCGAAATCTTGGATTATTCGCGATTGTGTGGCTTTCGCTTGATAGCTGCCCTGCTAGGGCTCGAACCTAGACTTTTCTGATCCAGAGTCAGACGTGTTGCCAGTTACACCACAGGGCAATTTGCTAAAAATTCAACTTCAAAAATAACAATAATCATCGTAGAATACAAATAAAAAATCAACACGACTTTAGAATTTTTCTAACCACGCCATAAACCGAAAGCACAGTTTCGTCTTCGACTTTAAATGGCTCGAATGCCGGATTATCCGAATGCAGCCAAAGGCTACCATTGTCGCGAATAAGCCGCTTGACAAGCAAATTGCCGTCAAAATCGACTACCACTATATTCCCGCTCTGCGGAGTTGCCGATGCATCGACAAATAAAGTATCGCCTTCGGATATTAGCCCTTCCATCGATGCTCCCGCAACATTGCACACCACAAGATTATCCCGCGAAATCCCGACAATATCGAGCAAAGTTTTGACCTCCACCTTTTCGTCGGTGATTTCGGGCTGGCGCTTTGCCGCACCTATGTTTTGTATAAGAGCGTTTATTTCGCTCGAACTCATAAAGTCGATTCTTTTAACATCGACGACGTGCAAATGCTTCATATAAGTATCTATCGAATTAATTAAAAACTGCGCATCTATCATTGCAAATTTGAAAATATTGCTGTTACGCAAGTTACTTTCCTCGAAATAATCATCGAGCACTTTGGAATATCTGCCGCTAAAATGCTCCCGAACTATAAGTTCTTTGGCATCGGCATATAGCTGATAATCGCTAAGCAATCGCAGCAAACTACTCTTCTTCGCTGCCTTTCCGTATCCTTCCCGCCGCAACTTTTATTACCCTTACTTCAGTTTCTTCCGAAAAATCTAACTTGCCAATATCAACTATTTTGCTCAAATCAACGTTTCGCCTGCTCAGCCTGCGCCTAAAATCCTCGCCCGCTTGATTGCTTGCAAATACGCCTTCGTTGCCCGTGATAATATAATTTGGATTTATGCCCCTTTCGTAAAGTTCATACAGCACCCTTATAGGTATGCCAGCGCGACCCATTTCGTAGTTTGCAATGTTATCGCGAGACTCGCCCAATAAATGCCCAAACTGCTCAGCACTCAGCTTTTTCCCTTCATTGAAAAAATGCCTGACCTGCCTTAACCTTACTCCTGCATCACGATTTAAATGTTTCATAACGAATAATTATTATAAATTAATTTGCACATTACGTAATATTTACATAATTTTGCATTAAACAATACTGCTTTTAGTTGATATTATAATTTCAAAATTATGTAAATTATTTCAATTATACAAGTTATTTTTTTATAGGGAGCGAAACAATGAAAAAAGAACAAAGCCACCGCAAGCAAAATCTCGACACGCTCAAAGAGCAGTTAAACTGCGTTATCGACAGCTATAAATCACACTCGGGAGCAGATATAAGCGTGCTCGAAGACCTTTCATATTTGATAGAAACATTTATTGAGGAAGACAGACAAGACATTGATTTTCAAGAATTTGCTGCGTTTGATTATGACGATATAGATCTATAGGAGTTATGCAAAGATGATTAACGTTTATGATTTTATTGCTGCCGACGATTTGACCGAAGACCTGAGAATGCTCGCAGATGTGTGCGGTATGGACGTTGTCAGGCAGATGATGCAAAATTTCGCTGGGCTGAGCTTTTATGTGCCGAGAGTGAGCCGATTAGATGGATTTATCGATAGATATATGCAAAATAACCAAGATAAGAGCTTGAAAGCTATGGCATTAGAGCTTGGAGTAAGCTCACAATTTTTAAAAAACAAGCAAAGGGCAAAATCACGAAAGAAAATGTCGTGAGAAACAAAATAGAGCAGTTGGGCAAGGTGGCTGCTCTATTGCCTAATCATAATGTTTCTCCTGCATTATTTGGGTTTAATCCCGAAGGGATTTGATGTTTGTAGAAAAATAAAATTATATAAATAATGCGACTCCTACGGAGTCGTATAAATCTCCGTTTCTTCCTTGCTACAAACATTTGAACCCGTCGGG
>JAKIZN010000002.1 GCA_022708005.1 Bacteroidota bacterium
AATCTCCGATTATTCATTACTACAAACATTTGAACCCTTTGGGTTCATTACAATTTGGTTTTAAGATGTCCTACACCTCGAAGGTGTAGGACATCTGGAGAACAGCGGATAGACAATCAGATAGCGCTTCTAATGAATTGTTTTTGTATTAATCTTGCATAATTTTTGTAATATAATCATATATTTATTACAATATATTCTAAAATATTCGTTAATTTCATACGGCTCAATTTAACTAGTGGAAAGTTGATTGGCAATATTTTTAATTTTTGCCGAATTATTCTTGACGCTAAGTTGTAAAGAATAGGTTGATTTGCCATTAATTCCATAGTTTGGAAATGAAAAAAATTCTCGTTATAGACGATGCTGATTTTATTTTAGAAAGCACTGCGGCGCTGTTGAAGTTTGAAGGTTATGAAGTATTTACTGCTTCTGATGGAGCGCTAGGTGTAAAAGCTGCGTACCAAGTCAAGCCAGATTTGGTGCTTTGCGATATATCAATGCCAGAAATGGACGGCTATGAGGTATTGACTAATTTAAGAGCAAGCAAAGAGATGGCAACTGTCCCCTTTATCTTTTTAACTGCCTTTACGGAAAAACAAAATATGCGTACAGGTATGGAAAAGGGTGCAGACGACTATTTAATTAAGCCTTACACTCGCGAAGAATTAATAGCGGCTATTGAAGCTCAATGGAAAAAGCATAAAAATATTGAGCAGCGAGTGCAAGAAAAGGTAGAAGAAGTCGGCAAGAGTATTAATTATGCTTTGCCTCACGAATTTAGAACAGTGCTAAATCAAGTAGTTGGCTCTGCTAGATATTTGGGGCATAACGCCAAAGATGTTGAGCCAGAAGAAATTATCGAATTAGCCGACGACATAGTAAGTTCTACCAAAAGATTGATGAGAATTACAGAGAATTTTTTGGTGTATATACGAATTGAATCGCTTGCCGCTAACCAAGATAAAAGGCGACAGTTGCGACAAGCTCGAACAGATGAACCCGCGGCTATGCTTGTTGATGTTGCCACCATGATAGCTTCAAAGTTTGAGCGATATGAAGATATAGATATTGTCGGCACGGTAGAAGATATTTCAATTGAGATGTCTTCTGATAGCTTCCATAAAATCATTGACGAGTTGCTTGATAACGCATTTAAATTTTCGGAAGTGGGCACAAAAGTTACGCTTGAAGTAGGATACGATGACCGCAAGCTATCACTTTCAATTCACGATCAAGGGCGTGGCATGAGCGCCGACCAAATAGCAAATATTGGAGCTTATCGCCAATTCGAGAGACAAATGTATGAACAGCAGGGCGTTGGGCTTGGTTTAGTGATAGCCAAGCGGCTTATTGAGCTGCACGATGGCGATTTTGAAATTGTCAGCGAGGACGGCAACGGCACTACTGTTACGTTTACTATACCTGCTGTGAGTTATCAGCCCTAATGTTATAAACCAAATAATGCATTGGAAGCTCTAACTGAATGCGTATCTGTAAGGAAATGTTAGGCTTTAAGATGTCCTACACCTCGAAGGTGTAGGACATCTGGAAAACAGCTAATAGACAATGTAAAAGTTCCTAATGAATTATTTGGGTTAAAGGATTAACAAGATTATTTTGCCTACTGCTCAATTTATTCCTTTCTTATCACGATAATCCTTTAATCTTAAAAATCGTGTTCAAAACAATTATGATCTGTTGCGAACTTGGCGACCCTTTCGAGTTAAATAATAACGCTGATTTTTGCTAGTGGGCTTATCTGGGAGTGATAGCGAAATGTAACCTGCTTGCACGGCTGGCTGTAAGTAATTGGATAAAAAGGTTGGTCTATGCTTTATGCCCACGGCGTTCATTAGCTCGCTTCGGCTATATCTGCCGTCGCCCATCGCTAAAATCAAAGATAAAACTTGTTCGGTATCTTGTTCGGTATCTTGTTCGGTATCTTGTTCGGTTCTGCTTTCTATTTTTGACGACGGCAACGTTACTCTTAGGTAATTTTCAGAGAACTGGAAGTTATCTTGATTATAGGCTTGTAAAATTCTTGGTATGCCAGAACCTAGTTGCTCTGCCAATCCTAAGTCTTTGAATATACGCATCAACTCTTTATTTCTAGGGATAGAATATCCTTCAAAGAACTCCTTCTGCGACAAGCCCTCTGGCAAGCTGCCATACGATGTAATTTCCAAGCGGTCGTCGAATATCTCAAATTTCGGAGCAACCTCTTTAGTATAGTCGTTGTGTACAAAAGCATTGATAACAGCCTCTCTCAGAGCGACAGCATCCCATAGCCGCTGTTCTTTTCGTGTCTTAGGCGTTATTTGAGTTAGTGTTTTGTTCTCTAAATTTAATTTGTCCAGCACTTGGTACGTCGATTTCACTATAGATTCATACCCGTACTCGTTACTTTCAGATAAAACTATTCGATCCAACCCTTTGTAACGGGCTACTTTCACAGAAATATTATTTACGTCATTCATCAGATAAGCCGCGTAATTAAAGCGTCCCTCATCAGTTTCTAACTCTAAATTACGGGCAAATTGTTCGTTTAGCGTTTTGCCAAGCGACTGATAATAAATGTGTAGCTGCTGAAACCGCAGGTTTTGTTTGGGCGATTCCATATTCCGTATAGAGTTCCGAATGCGCCTACTAAAAAGTTGCTCTATTTGCCGAGTAGACATAGGCTCAGAAGCACTCCCTATGCGAACAAACGCGCCTTTTCCCGATAAGCCATACTTCTTGATATAATAGGGCTTTTCGTAGCCTCCAGCCACAATGAGTTTAATGATTTCATTATTTTCTTTTTTCTCTACAACCACATCGAAAAGTCCCAGACAAGATGGTAAGATGTTGTTCTTCAAACGATCCTTAAGCAACAATTGGTCGTTATCAATATCTTCTAATCCAACGACATTACCGCGTTTGTCGATGCCGATATATATTACGCCCCCTTCGTTGGAGTTCAGAAACGCCACCACTTCTTTCTCTAATTCAGGGGTTATCTTTTGTTTATATTCTATGTGTTTATTTTCTGACATCGCTTATTGAGTTAGCGCCGCATTAGTCTGCAAATTTTGCCACATCAATTGTTCTGACGAATAAGTGCGGTAATATTATTTTATTGCTATTCAACAACAGCCCCCACTCAGACTGTAAAAATAGATGTCCTACACCTCGAAGGTGTAGCCCATCTGGAAAATAGCCAATAGCCAATAGCCAATTGGGAAGTTCCTATTGAATTATTTGGGTTAAATATTATACAAGCTGAATTTCTATCTTGTTCGGCTGCTAATATTTTTCATATTGATTTATCAGCAAATAACATTAAATTTGTATTTTTATGACTATTTATTTGCTGGGAATATGAAAATTAGCGGTTTTTCCTTTCTGCGAAACGGTAGCAAATTATACTATCCTGTGAAAGAATCAATCGAATCGATGCTTTCGCTATGCGATGAGGTTTATGTTGCTATCGGCAAAGGCGACGATGACGACACTTCCAAAAGCGATATTTTGTCTATTGGTAGCGATAAAATCAAAATTATCGACACCGTTTGGGATGAAAAATATATGAAGCGCGGCGCTATTCATTCAATACAAACTGATATTGCAATGAAGGCTTGTTCGGGTGATTGGCTGCTATATTTGCAAGCTGATGAAGTTCTACACGAAGACGATTTGCCCAAAATTCGTAAGCGATGCGAAGATTTGCTAAATGATGATAGGGTGGAAGGGCTGCTGTTTGATTATTACCATTTCTGGGGCGATTACAACCATTATCATCGCTCTCACGGCTGGTATCAAAATGAGATTCGGATTGTCCGAAATTTACCTAAAATTCATTCTTATCAAAGCGCCCAATCGTTCAGATATTTTGATTATTACGAACACCCACGGCAGCCCGAGGGCACTCGCAAACTGCGGGTTGCAAAGGTCGATGCACACATTTACCATTATGGCTGGGTGCGACCGCCGCAATTGATGCAAAGCAAAAGCAAAGCTATAGATTCCAATCACAAAGGGATAGAGAAGGCAAACGAAATTTATAGCAAGCGCCCCAAAGAGTTTGATTATGGACCTTTAAATAAAATTGCGACTTTTCAAGGCTCGCACCCAGCAGTGATGAGCGGAATGATAGCAAAGATGAATTGGAAAGATAAATTACAATATAGCGGAAAGCCGTCCAAAGATAGATTGCCACACAAGCACGAGCGATTTAAATATCGTGCTGTGAGCTTTATTGAAAATAATTTCTTTGCTGGCAGGCAAATTTCTTCGTTTAAAAATTATGAACTTCTTAAAGGAGTTTGATTAATTGGGCAGCGGTGCATTGAAAAAAATAATTGCGAAGTTAAATACAGTAGAAATATACACAGTAAGCGTGTTCTTGCTTTACGTGCTGCTGGCTGTGTCGTTGATTGGCAAGGGCATAGGCTCGCTTTATTTGATATTGGTATATTCTGGAATAATAGCGACGGTATTCCTTGTCGCCAAATACTCCAAGCCGGCTGATAGTCCGAACTTTTTGCGAAAGTTCTATCTTCTGGCATTCGTATATCTTGTATATGATAACGTGCATATATTTATCCCGCATATTAACCCATTGATGTTCGACGACTTACTTGCAAAAATTGATAGGGCAATGTTTGGCTGCAATCCAACGGAATGGATATACCAATTTGCTAACCCTTGGCTCACAGAAATTTTGCAGTTTTGCTATGTAACATTCTTTTTCTTGCCGATTATTCATGGAATTGAGTTGCATATCAGAAAGAAGGACGATGATTTTGCCGTGCTTTTCAGGCAAATTGTATTCGGATTTTATGTGTCATATCTGCTTTATTTTATTTTGCCCGCAGTCGGACCGAGATTTAGTTTGCACGACTTTTTCGCGATTTCTAACGAATTGCCCGGGGTATGCTTAACGGAATATTTTAGAAATTTCATCAATTCTGGTGGCGGAATAGCCGCAGATATGTTGAATCCAGCCGCGTATGCTAATCGCGATTGCATGCCGAGCGGACATACTATGATGACAATTATGAATATTTGGCTAGCGTTTAAATTTAAGTCAAAGCTTAGATATGTATTCTTAATTATTGGCACTGGGCTAATAATATCAACGGTTTACCTTCGTTACCATTATGTTATTGATTTAATCGCTGGGGCAGCTTGTGCTGTTTTAGCATTAAAGCTCGAGCCAAAATTAAACGCTTGGATAGAACGTAAAACTGCATCTATGCGGGCAAATTAGCCTTGCTATTATTTGCGTGCGGCGGCTTCTATTCTTTCTGCTAATAAAGGAATCGCAAGTGATTTTTCGTCGGCGTAAATAACTATCATATCTGCGTCGGAGCTATCGCCAAGCCTTAAATTTTCGTAAAAAGTATCGAGACTTAAACTCCTGCAATTGCTATTTGCAATTTCAACATTAGATATGATAAAAAGCTTATTTTTTTGAGCCGATAAGCTGGCAAGTTCGGCTAAATCAGTAACAATCGCAACATCTTTGCTGGGTGAATAGTGTTTGCGTTTGTATAGCGTTTCCTGCGATAGAACTTCGCCTTTAAGCACTTCTTCGAGTTGCTCTTTGCTAATGGCACCGCTTCTTAAAATTATTGGCAATTCACCCGTTAAGCTCACAATCGTAGATTCATACTTGTATTTGCACTCTCCGCCATCGAGAACCCCAGCTATTTTTCCTGCAAGGTCTTCCATAACAAAACTTGCGTTTATCGGCGACGGTTTGCCCGATATGTTGGCAGAAGTGGCAGCAAGCGGAGTGCCATAGCTTGATATTAGTGCTTCACAATTTTTTTCATCTGGAAAGCGGATGCCCAAAGTACCGCTATTTGCAGTAACAACGCTTGGTATCTCGGGCTTCGCAAATAGTATGATGCTAAGCGGACCGGGC
The DNA here is from genome assembly GCA_022708005.1 of Bacteroidota bacterium. Classification (GTDB taxonomy): domain Bacteria; phylum Bacteroidota; class Ignavibacteria; order Kapaibacteriales; family UBA2268; genus JAKIZN01. The sequence continues at coordinate 5,915 of JAKIZN010000002.1, forward strand.
AAAAATTTTTCTGCCAGCGAGTAAAATTGCTTTGGGATATTATCGCATAATTTTTCAACTTGCGATAAGTCAGAAATATGGGCAGTGAGCGGGCTTTCCGCAGGTCTATTTTTTGCAACAAAGATTTTCTTGCAGGCTTGGGCGTTGAAAATATCGGCGCCCAAGCCATAAACTGTTTCGGTTGGAAATGCGAGTATATCGCCTTGTCGGAGTAAATTGCACATCTCCGCTAAATTTTTTTCGCGATCGCGATATAAACTAAATACCTTTGTATTCACAACTATTCTTCTTTTAGAGCGAGCGATATGCCAAGTTCGCTGAGTTGTTCGCTATCAACTTCAGACGGCGAACCGTCCAATAAAGATAGCCCTGTCGTAGTTTTCGGAAAGGCTATCACGTCGCGAATATTTTCTGTTCCCGTCAAAGTCATAACAATTCTATCAAGCCCGAGAGCGATGCCTCCGTGCGGCGGCGCCCCATATTTCAGTGCTTTCAGCAAAAATCCGAATTTTGCCTCTGCTGTTTCGTCGCTCATTCCCATAAGCGAGAACATTTTTTTCTGCACGTCTTCTTGATGTATTCTAATACTTCCGCCGCCAAGCTCTGCCCCGTTTACCACTAAGTCGTAAGCCTTTGCGCGAGCTTGAGCGGGAGACGCGTCGAGCAATTCAATATCTTCCTCTTTGGGTGATGTAAATGGATGGTGCATAGCGACATAGCGATTGCTCTCCTCGTCATAATCAAATAATGGGAAATCCACCACCCAATGAAAGCTAAATTTGTCTTTCACTGAATCTAATATTCCAGACCGCTTGGCTATTTCAATCCGCAAAGCGCCGAGAATAGTGAGCGCCCGATATTTTTTATCCGACGAAATTAATAGCAAATCGCCATCTTCGGCATTTGCTGCTTTGATAATATTTCCCGTTTCTTCCTGCGTCAAAAACTTTGCTATCGGCGAATTAATCTCACCATTAGGAAGAATCTTGATATATGCCAAGCCCTTTGCTCCATACTTTTTAGCGAACTCTGTCAGCTCATCAATTTGCTTTCTGGAATAGGAAGCGCAACCTTTGGCGTTTATCAATCCAATTAATCCATTCGAGGCAATTACTTCGGAAAATACTTTAAATTCTGCATTTTTGACTATATCAGTGATATTGACTATTTCCATACCAAAACGCAAATCTGGCTTATCGCTTCCGAATCGGGTCATAGCTTCCTCGTAGCTCATTTTTTGGAATGGCTCCGCAAGGTCATAGCCAAGAACTTCTTTCCATAACTTAACGAAAAATCCTTCCGTTACAGAAAAAACATCATCTTGCTCGACAAACGACATTTCCACATCTATTTGCGTAAACTCGGGCTGTCGGTCTGAACGTAAGTCTTCATCTCTGAAGCATTTAACAATTTGCATATATCTATCATAGCCCGATACCATCAGTATTTGCTTGAAGATTTGCGGCGATTGCGGCAGAGCGTAAAATTTGCCCTGATTTATTCTGCTTGGCACAAGGAAATCTCTCGCACCTTCGGGAGTAGATTTCATCAAAACTGGAGTTTCTATTTCTACGAAATCATTATCGTAAAAATATAAATGAGCTATTTGATAAACTTTATTGCGAGTTAGCATATATTTTTGCATAATCGAGCGGCGCAAATCCAAATAGCGATAGCGCAACTTTATCTCTTCATTAGTGCCTATATCATCTTTTATTTCAAAAGGTGGCACTTCTGCTTTGTTGATGATGCCGAAGTCCGAAACTAATATTTCAACCATTCCTGTTGGTATGTTCGGATTAGGATTTTCGCGGTTTCTGACGTTTCCTTTTATCCATACTACAAACTCGCTTCTGAGCTCTTTTGCTCTATTGGCTAATTCTTTCTGGTTCTCCGGCTCGATTACAGCTTGCACTAACCCGTATCTATCGCGAACATCGAAGAATATCATGCCGCCCATATTTCTAACGCTATCAGCCCAGCCGTTTATTATCACTTCATTTCCTACGTCGCTCAAGCTTATTTCGCCACATTTTGCAGTTCGCTTCTGCCAATTCATTGTATCTCCGAAAAAATATTTTTGGTTTAAGAAAAAAAATAAAATTAAACAAAATGCTATTAATAATCAAACAATATCGCTAAATTTGCGATGAGCTAAAACATTCAAAAATAGAATAATAACTTTGGCATAAAATAAAATTTTACCAACTTTTGCAAAAATAGTCAATATTTTGGGCTTATTGCCGATTATACATTATATTGCTCGAAGTAAATGAAATGTTCGAAGACGAAGAAATAAAATATGCCGAGCGAGAAATTGACGGCAAGATTTACGTAAAAGTAGCCAGAAGCGACGAAATATACGACGGCAAAGGCTATAAGTTTGCATTTGAAGAAGACGACGATATGCAAATTGCTGTATTTCGCGTCAAAGGGAAGTTATATTGTTTGCATAATATTTGCCCACATAGGCATGGAGAACGAATATATGAAGCTATTATATATGATAATTTAACGATAGCTTGCCCATTGCATTTTTGGACTTACTCGCTCGAAACAGGCGAAAATATCAATCAAAAGCAAGGAATAAAGGGCTTGCGCAAATTTGATGTTTTTGAAGAAAATGGGGAAGTTTGGGCTGAAAAGCCTCAGTATGCTCCTCCAAAATGGAGAGCAGAAAAATAAAATAATATTTATTTTCAAATAATTTTTGTAAATTTATTTGAATTATCTTGAGGCTCAAATGAAAAGTTTTTATGCTTATAAGTCGGCTGCGATTTGGGTGGTTTTTTTATTGCTTTTGTTCTCGTGCAGCAGAAAAATTGAAATCGAAAGATTTGACGGCGTTTCTAATATAGAAAAAGGCGAAAAAGCACGGCTCGATTGGAGCTTTGGGCGAGTTGATTACGTGCTTATAGATGGCTATAAAGGCGAGTTTCAGCCTCAAGGCTGGCTCGAAGTGCAAACAGAACGCTCTAAATCGTATAAATTTACTGCAATTAATTACTTCGATACGCTGCATACAACGTGGCGAGTAAACGTAAAAGGCGATATTCAAACGGGTGGCGAAAACTCCGCATTCCCCGGTATGTCGGAATCGTTCAAGCCATCTGGCTACGTATCGGGTATTGTATCGAGCGACGACGCCGAGCCTAATAAGATGAAAATTATGAGCTACGGAAAAGTTGGTTCAGTAGGATTTGTAGATTTTTTGCTATTAGATAAATATGGCAATCACATCAGAGACATACTTTCTCGCGATATTAGCCTGAGCATCTCCGATATAGATGGCAAAAAATATAGCATTGCCAACGCGCGAGAAAATTGGGTGCCGCACCCGCAAAGCAATTTAAATGTTCATATCCTTGCAGATAATTCAGCTTCCGCAGAGAAAAATGATGAATTGCTTGACGCCTTAAAGGATTATTCAAATAGCTATGCTCTGCTCGATAACTTTGATTTTGAGTGGTTCAATAGCTTTTCGTCAGACGAGTATAATCAGATTTCGCTGTTTCAAGATTCCTTTGAAGATGTCGGGCAGCCCACTCCAGCGGGTTTGAATTCGGTTTTCAAAAGCTGCAATAATTTGCTTACGCAACTTGATACAGAAAGCGGATTTGATGATATTCTCGTGATTTTCATTTTCTCGAACGATAATTCATCTATTTTTTACGATGCTGCCGACGTTGCTAACATTGCAAGGGAAAAATCGGTCAGGGTATATCCAGTGATTATTGGCACGGCTGTGAATACTAACACATTCAAATATATAGCTAATAGCAGCGGTGGCAGGCTATATTATATTGACGAAAATGCAATAAGCGATGCCAAAAAAGTTTTGCAAGAAATTATATTTGGGCAGAAATTATATTATACTTTGCAATTCGACGCTTCCGAGATATATTCAAATACAAACCTTACTTTATCGCTAAAAGCAGACGGCACTTTGGTAATGGATAATTTTAAAATTATGACTACTCCAGAGCCACAATATTCTGATTATCAAGCGATTGCGTGCTTTGCGTTCAAAGATACCACAGTCAAGGAAGAGTTTGAGCCACACATTGCTTTATTAGCCGAGCTGATGAAGGCAAATCCAGCGATGACAGTTGAGCTAATCGGGCATTGTGGCATAGAAGGCAACGAAGAAGCGAGCTATAGCCTTGCGCTTACTCGCGCTCAAAACGTTAGGAAATTGCTACTTGCCGGCGGAGTTGAGCCTAAGCAAATCAGGGTTGTATCGGAAGGAAGCAGCAAGCCGATATATTATTTGGAGCAAAGTGGCTGGCAGGCTTATTATAATAGGCGAGTTGAAATTCGCTGGATAGTGCCAGAGCAATTGCCTTATGAAATTTTAGCTGAAAGTTTGCCATCGGAAGAGCAGGCGCTCCAAAAAGTAGAGGATTGGGAACACCGCGGCTATAAATCGTATTACGATAGATATTTGAAAAATAATAATTCTATGTATCGAGTGCGAATTTGGGGATTTGCCACTATTGACGAGGCAAATTCAATTGCCACGAAGCTAAAAAACAAGTATAAAATCGCGTTTGAAGTAAGATAAAAGTTCATTCTATGAATTTTTGTTTGAAATAATAAAAAATAGACTTAATTTTGTAATTCGTACTGACGGCGTGTAGCGCAGCCCGGTTTAGCGCACTACTTTGGGGTAGTAGGGGTCGCTGGTTCGAATCCAGTCACGCCGACAGATAAAAATGGGATTGCTGAGATAATATTCAGCGTCCCATTTTTGTTGTTTTAATCCAAATAGAGCAAGTTCTACCCCTACAATTATTCTTGTCAGAATCCTGATTTTCAAGATTAAAAGATTATCAAGATTATTTTCGCCAGCTGTTCAATTTCTTCTTTCTTATCCAGATAATCATATAATCCTGAAAATTCTGATTCAGACAGTAAAAATAGATGGGGCTGTCTCAAAAGGTTACTAATACATTATTTGGGTTTAATCCCGAAGGGATTTGATGTTTGTAGAAAATAAGATTGCATAACCTTATTCGACTCCTACGGAGTCGTATAACTCACCGATTATTCATTACTACAAACATTTGAACCCTTCGGGTTCGTTACAATTTGGCTTTAAGATGTTCTACACCTCGAAGGTGTAGGGCATCTGGAGAACAGCGGATAGTTAATAGAAAGGCTTCTAATGCATTATTTGGGTTTAACCAACACACATTTCACCAAATCTTCCCCCACCCGCCATTTCTACGAAAAAATTTAAATACCTAAAATTCGTTAATCATTTTATTATTAGCGAATTGGGGGACGCAATGCTTGAATTTAAAGGTACTATAAAAATCGAGGGCGATAGAATAATCGAACTCGAAGAGTCAGAAAATTTAATTATCGATAGAAATGGCAAGCGAACCGACTTTGGTGCAAAGGCTTACGCTTATCCCGGCTTTACAGATAGCCATGGGCATATCTATGGGTTAGGTATGCACAAATTAGAAGTGAATTTTCGCCAAGCGCGAGGCATAGAAGAGTGCGTAGAAATGCTTCGGCACTCTAAAATCACAAAGGGCGATTGGCTTGTCGGATTCGCTTGGAACCACGAGAATTGGTCGGATAAATCGATGCCGAACAAATCTATATTAGACGCGACTTTTCCTAATAACCCAGTATTTATGCTTCGAGCTGACTGCCACTCGGCTTTGGTGAATAGCGCCGCGTTGAAAATTGCAGGTATAGATTCTTTCGCAAAAGACCCGCTCGGCGGGATTATTTTTAAGGATAATGCGGGCTATCCGACGGGGCTGCTGCTCGATAATGCAATTCCAATAGTTTCCAAGCTAATACCAGATTATTCGCTTGAGCAGAAAGCTATGTTTATTCAATATGCGATGAAAGAACTCGCTAAATATGGCATAACAGAGGCTCATGATATGGACGTTGAAACGGAATTGCTGCCGATATATCAATCGCTGGATTTACAAAATAAGTTGCCCATAAGAATTAATTCATACGTGAGGGCACAAAATAATGAATGGCTGCGAGAATCAGTAGCGGCTTATAGAGGTAGAAATTTCTCGATTGTAGGGCTGAAGTATTTTATCGATGGAGCGTTGGGTTCGCGCGGAGCAGCCCTATTGCAGCCTTACGAAGATGATGCCGAAGAGTCTGGAATATTGCTTATAGAGCCGCAGTTGCTTATAAATCGAGCTAAAAGAGGTATTCTCAGCGGATTTGATATCGCAATGCACGCCATTGGCGATAGAGCCGTAAGGTTTGCTTTGGACGCAGTCGAAGTATTGCGTAAAGATGCAATATTAAAAGGTCGGGGAAAATTTAGAATAGAGCATTCGCAAATAATCCATAGCGACGATATTGAGCGATATAGCAAGTTAGGCGTTGCGGCATCGGTGCAGCCCGTGCATTTCGCATCAGACTCTTGCGGAATGGCGCAAAAAAGGCTTGGCAACACGATGAAGGACGCGTATTTATGGAAGACGCTGCTCGAAAATAATGTGCAAATTGTAGCTGGAAGCGATTTCCCAGTTGAATCGCCATCGGTAATTGAAGGCATTAGAGCGTTTTTGCATAGGCAACCACTTAATTCTGATGAACCTATTTTCCAGCAAGAAAAGCTTTCGCTAAACGAGGCACTTTCTGCTTATTGCGTCAGCCCACACGACGCATTAGGCGATAGCAGCCAAAAGGGCAGCTTGGCGAAAGGCAAATATGCCGATATCGCTGTGCTATCGGATTCATTAAAAAAGCTCGAGAGCGACCCAAAGGCAAACATAGAGGTGCTATCTACGTTTGTCGGAGGCGAGGTTATTTATTAGCAAGTGCTAAATCATCAAAACCTATATGCTCCGCTTAAGCCTTCAAATTACGTAATAAGCTAATAATATTGCTCGCTACGTAAAATCATTTATTGTAAAATAGCTTAACTATTTGTATATTTGTAACTTGTTATTTTATCATTAAAAAATATTTATCATTATGGATAATTTTCGCAATTTTTGTATAATTGCACACATAGATCACGGCAAATCAACGTTAGCCGACTGCCTACTTATGAAAACCGGTAGAGTAACCGAACGCGAAATGGTTACCAATCAAATATTAGACAATAACCCACTTGAGCAAGAACGCGGCATAACCATTAAATTACACGCTATACAAATGAATTACAAAGCTAATGACGGCAAAGATTACGTACTGAATTTGATAGATACGCCCGGCCACGTCGATTTTTCTTATGAAGTATCGCGTTCATTGGCTGCTTGCGAAGGTGCTTTATTAATCGTCGATGCTACTCAAGGCATTGAAGCTCAAACAATTAGTAATTTATACTTGGCGATAGAGCATAATCTTGAAATTATTCCAGTGATAAATAAAATTGATCTGCCCAGCGCCGAAACTACAATCGACTCTGTGAAAAAGCAAATTATTGATTTGATAGGCTGCAAGGAAGAAGAAATTTTAAAGGTGTCTGCCAAAAAAGCAATTGGAATAGATGAAGTGCTGGAAGCAATAGTAGAGAAAATTCCGCCGCCGGTTGGCGATCCAAACAAACCGCTGCGTGCATTGATTTACGATTCGATTTTCGACTCATATCGCGGCGTTATAGTGAATTTGAGAGTGTTCGACGGCGTTTTGAGAGAGAACGATAAAATTTTGTTTATGGCGACTGATATGGCTTACGAGGTGGAAGAAGTAGGCATTATGCACATGAAGCGCCACCGCACAGGCGAAATTTCTGCTGGCAACGTGGGCTATCTTACCGCAAGCATACGGAATTTGCAAGATACAAAAGTCGGCGATACCGTTACCCATTTTAAAAATCGCTGTGCCGAACCAATTGCGGGCTTTAAAGTTGTTAAACCTATGGTGTTTAGCGGGATTTATCCAGCCGACGCTGATGATTTTGAAGATTTGCGCGAAGCTATAGCCAAATTATGCCTTAATGATTCGGCTATTACTTACGAGCCGGAGACTTCCAGCGCTCTGGGATTTGGCTTTAGGTGTGGCTTTCTTGGATTGCTCCACATGGAAATTGTTCAAGAGCGGTTAGAGCGAGAGTTTAATCAAACCATTGTTACTACCGTTCCAAACGTGAGATATAACATAAAAAAGCAAATAGGCGAGGAGTTTTTTATTGATAATCCCGCCCAATTGCCCAATCCCGGCGAAATTGAAGAAATACAAGAGCCATATATCAAGGCTCAAACCATTACTCCAAGCGAATTTATTGGCAATATAATGAAGCTGTGCATGGATAGACGCGGCAGCATACTCAATACGCATTATCTATCTGCCGATAGGGTGGATATTACTTGGGAATTGCCACTTGCCGAAGTTGTGTTCGATTTTTATGATAAATTGAAGTCAATTTCTCGCGGGTATGCTTCGCTGGATTATGAATTTAGCGGCTATCGCGAAGGCGATTTAGTGAAATTGGATATTCTTATTAATGGCGAACCGGTCGATGCACTTTCATCTATCGTGCATAGGAGCAAAGCTTACGATTGGGGCAAAAAACTCTGCACAAAGCTCAAGGATTTAATCCCGCGGCAGATGTTTGAAGTAGCTATCCAAGCTGCTATCGGTGCAAAAGTTATAGCTCGAACTAACGTTAAAGCCATGAGAAAAAATGTACTTGCGAAGTGCTATGGCGGCGATATTTCGCGAAAAAGAAAACTTTTAGAGAAACAAAAAGAAGGCAAAAAACGTATGAAACAAGTAGGAAATATTGAAATTCCGCAAGAAGCGTTTTTGGCTGTCTTGAGTATTGATGACTAACTACTCTCAGGTATATAATGAGCAATTTTATTAAAAACGCATATAGTAAGTATAAATCTTATAAAGCGAATAAGAAAAAACCGCAAACTTTTAGCGAGCATGTTGTTTCGTGGGCTAAGACGATTATCGGCGCTATAATTTTTGTGATGATAATTAACGGCATTTTGATTGCATCGTTTGTTGTGCCGACTGGCTCTATGGAGCGGACTGTTCTGACTGGCGATTTCTTGTTTGTGAATAAGTTTATTTACGGACCGACTACTCCGCAAATTATTCCATTTTTGAATATTCCGCTGCCGTTCTTTAAATTCCCGGGCGTAAGAGACCCCAAAAAAAATGATATAATCGTTTTTATATATCCGGGAGACCGCGACCAAACAGAGGCTTCGGAGTTTCAGTATTTCCTAAAGCGCTGCGTTGCCACTGCGGGCGATACTTTGGAAATCCGTAATAATGTGCTGTATGTCAATGGCAAAGAAGTAAAGCTATCGCCAACGGGAGTGCTGATGCCTAATCAATTTTCTGAGCCAATGGAGATGCTTAGAACTTTTCCCAAAGGGCGAAACTACACTCACACAAATTATGGTCCAATCGTTATTCCAAAGAAAGGCGACGTTATCAACCTTTCGATGGATAATTTGAGCGAGTGGGATACATTTATAAAGCGCGAGGGCAAGACCGTTGAATTGCAAGGCGATAAGATATTGATTGATGGCAAAGCATCATCTACTTATACAGTCGAGCGGGATTACTGCTTCGGGCTGGGCGATAATCGCGACCAAAGTTCCGACAGCAGATTTTGGGGATTTATACCTTATGATAATATAGTTGGCAAACCGTTGATTATTTACTGGTCTTGGGAAATCAGAGACCAATATGGCAGAGAATACGGGCTGCTCGATAAAATTAAAAATATTCGCTGGGGCAGAATTGCCTCAACTGTGGAATAATGCTTTAATAGAAATGATAACAATTAGCGATTCTATCGTAAATGATGTTGGCAGCAACATTGAATATAAAATAAACTTTGACGAAGAAAAAGGAAGTCAGCCAGCCTTCCTTTTTCTTCATGGATTTAAAGCATATAAGGATTGGGGATTTTATCCTTTTCTATGCGAGTCGGTTGCCAGCAGCGGAGCAATAAGCATAAGGTTCGATTTTTCGCTTGCTGGAGTTGCCGATGGCGAAAATTTAATTTATGATAATGATAGCTTTGCGAGAAATACAATTTCTCAGGAAGTGAGCGACGCAAAGTTTATATTAAATAAAA
>JAKIZN010000222.1 GCA_022708005.1 Bacteroidota bacterium
TAATGTCCGTGCCTCTGCCCGCCATATTTGTAGCAATTGTTACCGCACCTTTTTTGCCAGCGTTAGCAACTATCTCTGCCTCTTTGGCATGCTGCTTGGCGTTAAGCACATTATGCTTAATGCCTTGGCGAGTAAACATCTTGGATAATATTTCTGACACCTCGACACTGGTAGTTCCGACCAATACGGCTCTTCCCTCTTGAACTATATTTTTAACTTCTTCAAGTATGCCGTTATATTTTTCTCGCTTAGTTTTAAAAATTAGGTCGTTTTGGTCTTCGCGAATTACTGGTCTATTAGTAGGAATAACCACCACGTCAAGGTTGTAAATTTTATCAAATTCAGCCGCTTCCGTTTCGGCTGTTCCAGTCATTCCAGCTAATTTTTTGTATAATCTAAAATAGTTTTGCAGCGTAATAGTAGCTAATGTTTGCGTATCTCTTTCTACTTTAACGTGCTCTTTAGCTTCAATAGCTTGGTGCAAACCATCTGAATATCGGCGACCTTCGAGAATACGTCCAGTAAATTCATCAACGATAAGTATTTTGCCATCTTGCACAACATATTCCACATCTTTTTCATATAGAGAATATGCCCTCAAAAGTTGCGAAATAGTATGTATCCTGTCGCTTCTTTCGGCAAATAAAATATAAGCTTTGTCCCTTCTTCGCTCTTTTTCTTCGGCAGACATATTGGTATCGCCTTCAATTGCGCTCATTTCCGCCGCAATGTCTGGAATAATAAACATGTCTGGCTCTTCTTGGCTCTGGCAAAGCACTTGGCGACCTTTTTCCGTGATGTCGATTTGGTGATTTTTCTCATCAATTGTGTAATAAAGCTCGTCGTCTATTTCATGCATTCTGCTGCCTTTGTCGCGCAAGAAGAAAAGTTCTGTTTCTTGTCTCAACTTTAAATTATCAGCATCTTGCATAAGTTTCAGCAATTTTTTATGCTTGGGAAGCCCGCGATGAGAACGGAGCAAAAGCATACCAGCGTTTTCCCTATCTTCTTTGCTGCTGCCCTGCAAAAACTTTTCTGCATCTGCAACAACTTGATTTACTAATTTATTCTGCAACTCAACGAGCCTTTTCACTCTCGGGTTCATTTCCTCAAATTTTTGGTCTAACGAAGCGACAGGACCAGAAATAATAAGCGGTGTTCTCGCCTCATCTATTAGAACTGAGTCCACTTCATCGACTATCGCAAACCAATGGGGACGCTGCACAAGATGCTCAGAATCGACGACCATATTATCGCGAAGGTAGTCAAATCCAAACTCATTATTTGTGCCATAAGTTATATCGCAGTTGTAAATTCTGCGGCGCTCAGCAGGCTCCATATTCGATTGAATTGCATCAACAGACAGCCCTAACCACTCGTAAATTGGTCGCATCCAATCGCAGTCGCGCTTTGCGAGATAATCATTCACAGTAACAAGATGCACTCCCTTTCCAGATAGAGCATTAAGGTAAATAGCTAATATCGCGACAAGCGTTTTGCCTTCGCCAGTTGCCATCTCGGAGATTTTCCCTTGATGCAGGACTATGCCGCCTATGAGCTGCACATCATAAGGCACCATGTCCCAAACGCTGTGTTGCCCCGCATAAGTGTAAGCATAATTTTGTTCTTTCAATCTTCGGCACGCTTGCTTCACTACTGCAAAAGCTTCGGGCAAAATTTCATCTAATTTAGAATCAATTACTTCGAATATTTCTTTGTCAATCCGCTTAATGCTTTCGGCAATATCCGCGACTTTATCCGCTTCCAGAGCGGGATTTTTCAAATCATTTTCTAACTGAGCTTTTTGCTCTTCTAATTTTTCAACTGATTTGCTAACATTTGCTTTGAACTCGCTTGTTTTCGCTTGTATTTCTTCGTCGCTCAACTTGTCGAATTCCGCATAATACCTATTAATTTCCTCTACTATCGGCAATATTTCCTTTATGTCCTTGTCGCTTTTACTGCCAAACACCTTTTTCAAAAAATCGAACATTTTTAGACTTTTAATATAATTTATAATATAACTTAATTTCTGACGTTTAACTTTTCTTAATATTTATCAAATTAGCTATTAGTGAAAAAGTATTAATAGCGAAATTAAGCGATTTTCTTTAATTTTTAGCCCTCATTTTTTAGTTTTTTTATTAAATTTAATTTTTCAAAAATGCTCATTAATAAAAAAACAATATAGGATGAAAAAACTACTTTTACTTGCTTTGAGCGTGCTTTTTAGTTTGCAGCTTTTCGCAAGCCCTAGTAATAGCCTTAATCGCCTAACAGATGAAACGCTCAGATTTGAAGTAGAAGGTCGCAAAATTAACGATAATTTTTATTCGCCAAGAAGAATTATCAATATACCAAAAGTTGATTCAAAATTTTACCTTCCGAAAGCAATTCATATAAAAACAAAGTCGCATTTAACCAAAAACAAGGGCGCATCGGCAGAGCTAACCCCATCAATCCAATCTGCAACTCAAGGATTATCTTTAAGCAAAGTTAGAGCATTATTTCCTAAATATTCAGATTATTCATTGCTTTCGAGCGACAAAAATGGAATAGGCAGGATATACGAAATTACTTATGTTAATCCGATAGACCCGTATGACGTTTGCCGCGAGCTAATGAACAACCCAGATATTGAATACGCCTCGCCAGTATTTGTTTATTATCCTTTCTTTATGCCAAATGACCCAAGTATTTCAAAGCAATATTATCTTACAAAAATGAGCGCTCAAGATGCTTGGGATATTTCGCTCGGCAACCCTAATGTTAGGATAGCCATAGTGGATAGCGGAGTAGATTATACACATCCAGACTTAACTGCAAATATGGCAGAAGGCGGATACGACTTTGTCGGCAACGTAACCGCTAACGATGTTGCCAACAACCGCTGGAAAGAGGACTCAGACCCAAAGCCTTTGAACACATCAAATTTTCATGGCACACACGTTACGGGCTGCGCTAATGCAGTAACCAACAACGAAGTAGGCATTGCATCTATAGCGGCAAACTGCAAATATATCCCGATTAAATGCGCCGCTGATAATGGAAATATAATTGGTATATATCGCGGCTATGAGGCAATTATTTACGCCGCCGAACTCGGAGCTGATATTATTAATTGTAGCTGGGGCGGTCCTGGCTATTCGCCTGCTGGCGAAGACGCAATCAATCAAGCTACCGATATGGGCAGCGTCGTAGTAGTAGCGTCTGGAAATGAAGGCTCAAACATTGACTATGAAGCCGCTTATCCAGCCTGCTACGACAATGTTATATGCGTCGGTGCGACAAGCTCGTCGGACAAAGCTACTGCTTTTTCAAATTACGGGCATAGCGTAACAGTCTATGCACCCGGCGACGGTATTTATTCAACTCGCAACCCAGATACATATAGTTCTGAACAAGGCACTTCAATGGCTTCGCCAATTGTTGCTGGATTGGCTGCGCTTGTCAAATCGGTTTTCCCTAATTATACGCCAAGGCAAATTTATCATCAAATTAGAAGTACTTCTGACGATGTTTTTTCGGTTGACAAAAGACCGCAATTTT
>JAKIZN010000223.1 GCA_022708005.1 Bacteroidota bacterium
TGCATCGCATACGTTCCCTTTGAATGGCACTCTGCCTTCTATTCCTTCTGGCACATATTTAGCAATTTCATCTTCAACATCTTGGAAGTATCTATCAGCTGAGCCTTGGCTCATAGCTCCGAGCGATCCCATTCCTCTATATATTTTGTATACTCTGCCCTCGTATATGACTTTTTCGCCGGGACTTTCTTCGTGTCCTGCTAATAAATTTCCTATCATAACGCTATCGGCACCGCCAGCGATGGCTTTCGCTATGTCGCCTGTTTGCTTAATTCCGCCATCGGCTATAATAGGAATATCATATTTTTGTGCAACTTTTGCGACGTTCATCACTGCCGAAAGCTGAGGCACTCCAACTCCAGCAATAATACGAGTAGTGCAAATCGAACCGGGACCAATCCCAACTTTTAAGCCGTCTGCACCAGCTTCGATTAACGCTTCGGCTGCCGAACCAGTTGCAATATTGCCCGCTATAACTTGCAAATTTGGATATTTGCTCTTGATTAATTTTATAGTTGATATAACCCCAAGACTATGCCCGTGAGCTGTATCTACAAATACAGCATCTACCCCGACTTCTACCAAAGCACTTACTCTATCTAAAGTATCTGGAGTAACTCCAACTGCCGCACCAACTCGCAGCCTTCCTTGTTCGTCTTTGCAAGCTCTTGGGAATTGCTTCTTTTTCTGTATATCTTTAAATGTAATAAGCCCACAAAGCGTATAATTATCATCGACAACGGGCAGCTTTTCTATTCTGTGCTGTTGCAAGAGCAATTCCGCATCTTCCAGCGTTATGCCTTCGCGAACGGTTACTAAGTTTTCCTTTGTCATTATTCCCGAAAGTTTTTCTTTTGGGTCGGGCTTAAATCTTAAATCGCGGTTAGTAACGATTCCGATTAGCTTTTTTTCGCTATCGATAATCGGAATACCTGAAATGTGGTATTTATTCATCATTTCGAGCGCATCGCCTACGTTTTTATCTTCCGTTAGCGTGATAGGCTTTTTAATCATACCACTTTCGGAACGCTTGACTCTATCTACTTGGTCAGCTTGCCCTTGGATTGTCAAATTTTTATGTATAACGCCGATTCCACCTTCGCGGGCAATGGCTTGCGCCATCTCTGCTTCTGTAACGGTATCCATCGCAGCGCTTAGTATTGGAGTGTTCAGTTTTATACTTTTTGTAAGGCGAGATTCTATATTTGTGTCGCGTGGCAAAACAGATGAGTAATCAGGGATAAGCAAGACGTCGTCGTAGGTTATTCCGTCGTATAAAATTTTATCGTTCATTGTATTAACCTCAAGCAATAAAAAGAATTATCATACGCGGAATAGCCATTAGCAGCAGAGACCGCTGTATGATTGAACTGCTCGATGTCGAAATTTTCGGTACCGAGCCACTTGCAAAAACTAAAAGAAAGCTGCCCCGAAATTACTTTTTCTTAGCAATTTTAAAGCAGGCTTCTGCAAATTTCAATTGTGCCACCAACTTAGAATTTTCTTCGCTTTTTGTTTCGGCAACCATAGCCTTAGCTTTCGACAAAGTTTTTTCTGCGTCAGATAGAATTATATCTTGCTCTGCAATTGCTTTTTCGACTAAAATCGAAACATTATTAGATTTTACATCGACAAATCCGCCCGCAATAGCAAATAAAAGTTCTTTGCCGCTCACTTCGCCAACTTTTACCACTCCTGCATCGAGCGACGATACAATAGGAGCGTGCTTGGGCAATACTTGGAACGGCGAGAGAGAACCCGGCAGCGAAACTGATAAAGCACTGCCCGAGAAAAATGTTTTCTCGGGAGTTATTATTTCAATATATAAAAGACTTTCGTTTGCCAATTTATGCCTCGTCAGAGTTGGATTAATTAAGATTTACTTTTTTTTAATCTATCTATTACTTCGTCGATAGTGCCAGCATAGCTAAAGAATGTTTCAGGAATTTCGTCGCAATTGCCGTCTAATATAGCTCTAAAGCTCGAAACCGTATCGTTGATGCTTACATATCTTCCTTCGTAGCCAGTAAATTGCTCTGCAACAAAGAATGGTTGCGAGAAAAACTTTTGAATTTTTCTAGCTCTATAAACTGTTAATTTATCTTCGTCGGAAAGTTCGTCCATACCGAGAATGTTGATAATATCTTGCAAGTTCTTATAAGATTGCAGCACGTTTACGCATTCTCTTGCGGTGTTATAGTGGCTCTCGCCAATGACGAGTGGATCCATAATACGCGAGCTTGAGTCGAGCGGATCAACTGCGGGATAAATTCCAAGCTCTGAAATTTGCCTTGATAGCACAGTCTTTGCGTCCAAGTGAGCAAATGTATTAGCTGGCGCTGGGTCAGTCAAGTCGTCGGCTGGCACATACACAGCTTGCACGGAAGTGATGGAGCCTTTGTCCGTCGAAGCAATTCTTTCTTCGAGAGCGCCAAGCTCTGTAGCCAAAGTTGGCTGATAGCCCACTGCCGAAGGCATACGTCCCAATAGAGCAGAAACTTCCGAGCCAGCTTGGATAAACCTAAAGATATTATCAATAAATAGCAGCACGTCTCTGCCTTCTTGGTCGCGGAAGTATTCAGCAACCGACAGCGCCGTCAAAGCGACCCTTGAGCGAGCTCCGGGCGGTTCGTTCATCTGCCCAAAAACAAGTGCAGTCTTATCGATAACTCCCGATTCTGTCATTTCGAGATATAAGTCATTGCCTTCGCGTGTGCGTTCTCCGACGCCTGCAAAGCAAGAATAGCCACCGTGGTGCTTTGCAATGTTATGTATAAGCTCTTGGATAATTACGGTTTTGCCAACGCCCGCGCCTCCGAATAGCCCCGTTTTTCCGCCTTTTGTAAATGGTTGAATAAGGTCGATTACTTTAATACCAGTTTCAAACATTTCTTTTGTTGTCGATAGGCTCGAGAATTTAGGTGGATCCTTATGTATAGATGAAAGCGATTTCGATTTAATTGTGCCTTTGCCGTCTATTGGCTCGCCAATAACGTTTATCATCCTGCCCAAAACTTCGGGACCAACAGGGATGCTGATGGGTGCGCCTGTGTCATAAACAGGCATTCCGCGAACAAGACCATCTGTCGAATCCATAGCAACTGTGCGAACTCTATCTTCGCCAAGATGTTGCTGCACTTCGCAAACTAATGTTCTTTCGCTGCCGTCTTCTGGGGATTTCAGTTTGATTTCAAGCGAGTTTAATACTGCGGGTATTTGCCCTTGAGCAAATTCTACGTCCACTACTGGACCTATTACTTGAAATATATAGCCTTGGTTCATAAAGCTATCCTTATATTTTATTACTAATTATATAATTTCTTTCAAAAAAATATTTTTTGATATAATAGCATTGTGCAAAATTACGGAATAATCTGCTCAATGACAAAAAATTACTGAAATTATTTTACTTTGCTTGTAATTGTTTTGCTGCATTGTTTTTATTTGCAAAAGGTAACAGGTGAGAGCGCCCGTATTTTCCAGATGTCCTACACCTTCGAGATGTAGGACATCTTAAAACCAAATAGGAAAGAACCCGAAGG
>JAKIZN010000224.1 GCA_022708005.1 Bacteroidota bacterium
CTACTGCCGCAATCGTAAAGAGAACATAATAATCGCCAAAGTTGATAGCCGCATCATATAGCATCTCTTTGCCCACAAATCCTACAAATGGAATTATTCCCATGCCAGATAAAGCGGCGAGCACGCCTATAGTCATTGTAATTGGCATATATTTTTTCAGCCCACCCAATAACCTAATATCTCTTGTGCCAACGCTGTGATCTATCGCCCCGGCAACGAGAAATAACGAACCTTTATACAAAGCGTGAGCTATCAAATAGACAAGCATAGCGGGTATTGCTCTTTCGCCGCCGATGCCGATAAGCATTGTCAAAGTGCCGAGCACAGAGACAGTTGAGTAAGCCAATAGCTTTTTCAGGTCAGTTTGTTTCAATGCGATAATTGCAGCCATAAGCATAGTCCAGGCGCCGAACCCAGCCAGCAGCCATTGCCATAATTCTGTGCCTCCTAATATCGGCGAAAACTTTGCCATCAAAAATACGCCCGCTTTGACCATAGTTGCCGAGTGCAGATAAGCGCTTACTGGAGTTGGCGCTTCCATCGCATTTGGCAGCCAGAAGTGGAATGGAAATATTGCTGATTTTGCGAAAGTTCCCGATAGGAACAATATAACGATAGCCGTATAAAACGGGCTTGAGATAATAGCGCCGTGATGCTGAAGCATAGCTTTTATCTCGAATGTGGAAGTAACTTGCTCGATAAAAATAAAGCCAGCCAGCAGAGCCAAGCCTCCAGCCGCAGTAACTAGCAGCGATTGCAGCGCTGCATACCGCGAACGCTCTTGCTCATGGTAAAAGCCAATTAGCAAGAACGAACTTATCGAAGTCAATTCCCAAAATACAAACAAGCCGATAGCATTATCGCAAGTAACAACCCCAAGCATAGAAGCCATAAATATGCTAACATAGACATAGAACGGCACTATTTTAGGGCTATCTTTCAAATACTCCGATGCATACAAAAATACAGCGAAGCCAATGCCCGAGACAATCAGCGCGAGAGTTAAATTCAGCCCGTCTAACAAAAAGCTAAGGTTGATTCCTAATGATGGTATCCATTCAATTGTTTCATAAATAGTTTCTCCAGCTATTATATTAGGCAGAAATCCTGCATAATATATAAACAGAGATAAAGGCAAAAGGGATATTATCGCCCCCGCTGCCTTTCTGCTAATTTTGAACAATGCTGGCACCAAACAAGCAACTAAAAAGCCTGAAATTACTGCAATTAGCATAATAATTACCTTGTAAAATTAGTTCATTCGCCAACTTCAAATAAAATACAAATAGCCCAAGATTATTAAACCTAAAGTTATTCTATATATTATAAATAATTTTGTTGTATTCCGCTTAAGATATTTGATTAAAAAGTCAATAGAAGCATAGCCGCTAATGCCGGACACCACTGTGGCAATGATAATAGATAGCCAATCAGACGAGCTTACGTATTCTAATGCTTGATAAAATTGCAGGACGCCGCTGGCGAACACTGCTGGTATGCTAAGCAAAAACGAAAACCTTGCGGCAGTCTCTCTATCCATGCCAAGAAATAGCCCCGCAGTAATAGTAGTGCCAGAGCGAGATGCGCCGGGCACAAGCGCCACGCATTGAGCCAAGCCAACCCACAGCGAATCCTTCCAATTCAAATCGGGCATACTCTTTTTCAATTTTGCTGCCCGCTCTGCAATAAATAGCACTATCGCCAAAGCAATTAAGCTAAATGCAATAACTTGCAAACTTTTTGTAAACTCGCTTTCGATAAGCTTTTTAAGCAAAAGCCCGATTGTTATAATTGGGAGAGTGCCTATGATTATATACCAGCCTAATTTAGAATCTTCGCTCTGAGCAGATATTTTTTCTCTATTCGGCTTAAAATTTTCTTTGAAAAATGCCTTCGGTACGCTCACAAGTTCTTTTTTGAAATAAAGCAACACCGAAGCGAGCGTGCCGAGTTGGATTATCGCTATAAAGGCAGTCCACCGCTCTGGGTGCGACAAATCTATCAACCCAAAAATTTTACCGACCAATGTTAAATGTGCTGTTGAGCTTATTGGAATAAACTCCGTTAATCCTTGAATTAGACCTAAAATAATCGCCTGCAATATATCCATTGTTTAATTAGCTGTCTCAATTTAGTTTATTTAATTAGAAAGATGCAAATTAACAAGAAATTTGAGAAAAAAAAAGTAATCTGATTGAATAAACTTAAATAGTTCAATAGAAACTTTCCAATTGTCTATTCCGCTGTTTTTCCAGATGTCCTACACCTCGAAGGTGTAGGACATCTATTATTATAGTCTGAATCAGGATTTTCTGAATTAAAGGATTATCAAGATTATATTCGCCTATTCTTCAATTTTATTCCTTCTTATCTTGGTAATCATATAATCCTGAGCATCCTGATTCAGACAAATAAAAACAGGGCGCTCCGCAAAATCGCAGCGTCCCTGTTCCGTTCTTTTTTATTGTTTTTTTTACTCTATGCAGCCTCTTCGATAAATAGACTTAGTATATCGGCAGCGCTAATATTAGCCTGAGCTGCTGATGCCTCGTTCCTAAATTTCGCACTTTTTAAGAAATTAAGCTCTATCAGCGCTTCATCGAAAGTTTCAATTGGCTTATTTTCCACCCTATCCAATGGATAATCAGAATCGACGCTTATCTTATCTTCGAGCATATCAAGCGCAGAGAGCAATATGTCTTTTTGCCAATTAACGCTATCCGAAGATAAATCTATTTTGTCGGCAATTGCTTTCTCTGGCTTTGCTTTAGCTATCACGTCTGGCTTAAACGACTTAACATCAATAGCCTGTATTGGAGCTTGACGAATTTCAGTAACTTTCATATTTCACCTATTTATATTTTTAATTAATAAAACTAATAATAGCGTCTCAATAACTGTACCATCAAAAACTATAAGCACGCAATATCACGCTACTTCTTAATAAGCTGTTTTATTTATTAACATTTAGCTCTACATATTTTTTCGAGTAAATTATTTTTTGCATTAAAATATGCTATCATACCAGCATAATATTAGCCAAAGTGTATGTTTATCGACAGCAATTATTTTGCGATACAACATCTA
Source organism: Bacteroidota bacterium (assembly GCA_022708005.1). Lineage (GTDB taxonomy): Bacteria > Bacteroidota > Ignavibacteria > Kapaibacteriales > UBA2268 > JAKIZN01. The sequence goes on from JAKIZN010000224.1 coordinate 3,088, forward strand.
TAATAATTTAACATAAATACGTCAATCTATCATATTTTTTCATACTATAGCAAAAAAAGTTAATGAACGACAATAATTACTACAATGTATCTATCGAAGACGTTTGCGGTAGACTTAATGCCAATAACAATGGGCTTTCGGCTGAAGAAGCAAGCCGACGGCTAATCGAATATGGAGCAAATGAACTGCAAGAAAAAGCAAAAGAGCCAGTTTGGAAACTGCTAATCTCGCAATTCAATAATTTACTAATATATATATTGATGCTTTCGGCGCTTATTTCAATTCTTTTAGGCAAAGCAGTTGAACCGATTGCTATTATTATAATAGTTATATTGGCGGGAGTTACTGGATTTATTCAGGAATACCAAGCAGGGAAAGCAATTGATTCACTTCGGAAAATGGCATCGCCCACAGCAAGAGTGCGACGAAACAACGAAGAG
>JAKIZN010000225.1 GCA_022708005.1 Bacteroidota bacterium
GTTCCTTGCGTCTGAAATCGGGCCAAAGAGTATTGGTGATATAAAACTCGCTATAGGCAACCTCCCAGAGTAAGAAATTGCTCAGCCTCATTTCGCCACTCGTCCTTATAACTAAGTCTGGATTAGGAATGTCGCTTGTTTGCAAATAAGACGAAAAATTATCTTCCGATATATCTTCGGGCGAAATTTTACCGCGCCTTACGTCGAGAGCTATCATTTGGACTGCTCGCACAATGTCCCAGCGCCCGCTATAGCTCAGCGCAAGAGTAAGGGTTAGCCCAGTGTTATTCTTTGTTTTTTCTGCAGCAGACTTTAGTAATCTTTGCACAACTTTAGGAAGTGAGCTGAGTTTGCCAATAGAAAGCAGTCTGACGTTATTTTCTATCAACTCGTTAATTTCATTGCGAAGGTAATGCTCTAATAACAGCATCAACCCTTTAACTTCAGTTGAAGGTCTGCTCCAATTTTCAATAGAAAACGCATAAAGTGTTACGTATTCTACTCCGAGCAAAGAAGATGCCCGCACAATATCTCTTACGCTATCAATCCCAGCCTTGTGCCCCGCTATTCTGGGCATAGTTCGCTCTACAGCCCAACGCCCATTGCCGTCCATAATGACTGCAATATGTCGTGGCAACTTGCCAATTTCGCGCAAAGCCTCTTGCTCTGCTCTATCTTCGGCTGTTTGCTCCGCTTTCCAATTAACAACTTTCACAATTCTCTCTTTGCCATGAGAATAAAATACAAATTTATCTTAATTTCTTCTAATTTTCAAGAATTTATTAGCTAACCTAACAATTTATTGTCTCATATAATACGAAGCATTCGGGATATAATTACAATTACCTGCAAATAAATTATAAGTATTGCTCGCTATCCGCATCACAAAAGGCTATAGAGCAACATTTCACCGCAGGCAAAAGCATAGCTTGCGAAACTTTTATGAAACATAATTGAAAGTAGCTTCGTATATTTATTTGGATATTTATAACGTAAATAAAAAAAGTTAGGAGTGAATATGCAAGACAATCAAATACCCGGACAAAATGCAGGTATGCCTCCATATAACATATATTACGATCGTCCGCGAAAGCGTTCGTCTTGGTGGATACCTTTGCTGATAATCGGCATAATCGTTGTTTTGATAATAGGCTTTTTCGCTGTGGTAGCGGGTTTTATTGGCTCTGTGTTCGAAAAAGAACAAGTGATAGTCAAGGAAAATTCCGTTTTATATGTGAATTTGAATAACATAGAAGAGTATGCGCCAAATACTCCGCTATCGCTTTTGGGATCTAGAATTGGGAAAGCAAGCTTTATCGAGGCACTGACTGCCATAAAACGAGCAAAAGATGATGATAAAATCAAAGGTATTTTTTATAGCGTCAAAGGCGAACTTGGCTTGCCAAGCGTAAAAGCTGAAGAGTTCCAAAAAGTATTAGATGAATTTAAGTCGTCGGGCAAATTTATTTATTCTTATATCGAAATGGGCAGCGAGAAAAATTACTATAATGCCCTGCCATCTGATAAAATCTATATGCCCGAAGAAGGCATGCTCGAAATGAACGGCTTTTCCATCAGCAGCGTTTTCTTAAAAAATGCTTTCGACAAAATTGGAATGGAGTATTACGTTCAGCAATTTGAAGATTTTAAGTCGGCTGGAGAGAGCTTTAGCAAAACTAAATTTAGCGACTCAGCTCGCTATCAGCTAAGAGTCTTGCTAAACAAGCGAAATGAAGATTTTATCGCATCTGTGGTAAAATATAGGGGAATTGAGCGGGCAAAAGTAGTTGCAGCACTCAATCGTGGGCTATATTCCAGCGATTCGCTACAAGCATATAATTTTATCGATGAAATTGCCTCCGAAGAGCAAGTCAAAGATATGTTAAAGGAGAAAATTTTCGGTAGATTGGACGACAGCGACAAGCTTAATTTTATTAGTCTAAACAAATATGCCGCGAGCAACGACGAAACTCCAAAGGAAAAAGTCGAGAACCGCGACAAGCAAATTGCTATTATCTATGCAACTGGCGCTATCACAAATCAAGGAGGTGAAGGCTGGTCTAGCGAGCAGAGCGTCCGCTCCGACAAATTCATTGGCTACTTGAAAAAAGCACGAGAAGACAGCAAAGTAAAAGCAATAATAATAAGGATAGACAGTCCGGGCGGCTCTGTGATTGCATCAGATGCTATTTACAGCGAAATTCTAAAGACTCGGAAAGTTAAACCTGTTTATGCTTCAATGAGCGATGTTGCGGCTTCGGGTGGCTATTATATAGCTATGGCTTGCGATACGATTTTCGCACATCCGAATACAATTACTGGCTCTATCGGGGTGATTTTAATGGTGAATAATTTTAGTAAAACGCTTGATAAAATTGGCGTTACGGTTGATACAATATTAACAAGTCCCGCTGCAAACTTTATGTCGCCTCTATCTCCTTTGCAAGAAAAGGACAAAAAATATTTATTCTCGATATCTGAAAAAATATACAAGCGTTTCGTATCCAAGGCTGCTGAACGAAGGGGCAAATCCTTTGATGAAATGCGCTCGCTCGCAAAAGGTCGAATTTGGACAGGCGCCGACGCAAAGAAAATAGGTATTATAGATGTCGAAGGCGGACTGTTCGACGCTCTGGATTATGCAAAACAAAGAATTGGCGTAGATAAAAATAAGAAAGTCTATTTGAAGACATATCCCGATAAAGAAGAAAGTTTGATGGATTTGCTGAAGATTTTCGGCATCGAAGAAGATGGCGAATCATCGATAAACATTAAGTCTATGGCTAAAGCATTTGGCGTATCCGTTACGGATTTCACTGCATATTGGACGCTTTTGCCAGCCGAGTTGAGAAGCCAAGTATTATACACTTACCAATTAATTGAGATGGCTAATCAAGAAAATACTCTGATGGCTATGCCTTTTTACTACGACGCTAAGTAGTTCAGATTTATGGAAATCTTGCTATAGGTATAAGTGGCAAGAAGCATATTTTGAGAGATGATAGAGTAATAATCCCAAATAATTCATTAGAAACTCTATCTGATTGCGCATCCGCAAGGAAAAGTTAGGCTTTAAGATGTCCTACACCTCGAAGGTGTAGGACATCTGGCGAACAGCAGATAGACAGTGGAAAAGCTTCTAATGACACTTATTTAAGATAAAAATAGTCCTTCTGCTATGTTGCAAATATTTCCAGCACCGAGAGTTATAAAAATATCGCCGTCGTTCAATATTTCTGGCAGCTTCGTTTCTAATTCTCTAAGCGTTTCGATATATATAACGTTTTTATGCCCATATCTAATTGCCGCATCAGCAATTAGCTTGCCATCTACTCCCTCGATTGGTAGCTCGCGTGCAGGATAAACATCTGTTATTATAATCACATCGGCATTATCAAACGAAGCGGCAAATTCTTCGAACAAATGCTTGGTGCGAGTATATGTGTGTGGTTGAAACGCAGCAACTACTCTTCTATCCCAGCCATCTCTTACGGCTTG
>JAKIZN010000226.1 GCA_022708005.1 Bacteroidota bacterium
CAGGGAACGCTGGCACGCAATCTTCTACTCTTATACTGCGCGGATTAGCTACTGGCGACATTGCAATCAGCGATTGGATGAAAGTGTTGGTCAAAGAAACTTTGGTGGGAATATCTTTGGGAGCAATATTGGGCGTCCTTGCATTTGTTAGAGGATACTATGACCCGCATGGCACCGTAAAACTTGCTATGGTCATTGGTATTTCGATGATTGCACTTGTTTTCTGGGCGAATATTATAGGTTCTTTACTTCCCATAGTGTTAGCTAAATTCAAGCTCGACCCAGCCGTTATATCGAGCCCATTTATGGCAACTTTTATAGACGTTACAGGGGTATTTATTTACTTCAACGTGGCGGGCTATCTGCTGTCATCTTAAATCAAAAATTTTCTATAAATCCAAATAATGCAATAGAAGCCTTTCTATTACCTATGAGCTGTTTTCCAGATGTCCTACACCTTCGAGGTGTAGGACATCTTAAAGCCAAATTGTAACGAACCCGAAGGGTTCAAATGTTTGTAGTAATGAAGAATCGGCGATTTATACGACTCCGCAGGAGTCGTATAAGGTTATACAATCTTATTTTCTACAAACATCAAATCCCTTCGGGATTAAACCCAAATAATGCATCAGAATCCATATAAGACAGCCAAATCTTAAAGCCAAAAAGTTTCTAATGTATTATTTGGGTTTATTTATAAGCAAAATTCTATTGATTAATTTACCTGCATTTCGTAAATTGCATTAACTAAGTAATACATTAATTATTCTTTGGTTTAGTAAATGAGTGTTAGAGTTAGATTTGCTCCTTCGCCAACGGGATACTTGCATGTTGGCGGGTTGCGCACAGCGCTTTATAATTATCTTTTTGCACGTCGGCATAATGGCAAGTGCATATTAAGAATTGAAGATACAGACAGAACGAGATTTGTTGAAAATGCACAAGAAAATTTAATAAATTCTTTGCGATGGGCTGGAATAGAGTTCGACGAAGGTCCCAGTATGGGCGGCGACTTTGGTCCTTATGTGCAATCGGAAAGGTTTGATTTATATAAAAAATATGCCCAGCAGCTTATAAATAGCGGCAATGCCTATTACGCATTTGATACTGCCGAAGAGCTTGAAGCGATGCGAGAGCGACACCAAAAAATAGGTGCTGCTCCGAAATACGACAGAGAATCTATGCGAAATCAGCTTACACTCGGAGCTGACGAAACACAGCAGCTTATAGATAGCGGAACCGCTTATGTTGTTAGAATGAAAGTGCCAGCGGAAGCAGAAATTAAATTTAATGATATAATCCGCGGCGAAGTTTCGGTTTCTGGGGCAGATGTCGATGACCAAATTTTGCTGAAGTCCGACGGCTTTCCGACTTATCATCTTGCCAATGTGGTTGATGACCATTTGATGCAAATAAGCCACGTGATTCGTGGAGAAGAGTGGTTGCCTTCCACTCCAAAGCATGTATTGCTATACCAATTTTTAGGCTGGGAATGCCCCGAATTTGCGCACTTGCCATTGCTGCTCAACAATGATAGAACTAAACTCAGCAAGCGGCAAGGCTCAGTTGCAGTAGAAGATTTTGTAGAAAAAGGATATTTTAAAGAGACTTTGGTTAATTTTATTGCTCTGCTTGGCTGGAATCCAACTGCCGATAGAGAAATATTTTCGTTGCAAGAACTTATCGATTCGTTTTCGCTCGAAAAAGTCAATAAAGGCGGAGCTGTGTTCGACACTCAAAAATTGAATTGGATGAATGCTCAATACCTGCGAAGCCTTGAGCCAAGCGACCTTGCCGAAAGATTTAAGCCTTATTTATTAAAAAGTGGCTATGGAGATTTTTCCAATGATTATTTGGCAAAAGTTATAGTTTTATTAAGGGAAAGAGTTGAAATACTAAACGATATTGCCGTTTTTGCAGATTATATGTTTCATAAGCCTAAATTTTATAATACCGATTATATGAAAAAGCATTGGAAAGACGGCACTGCCGAGCTAATCAAGCCTTTAGTCGATTTGCTATCGCAAGTTAGCAACTGGGAGCATAAAATTTTGCATGATGAAACAATGAAATATGTCGAATCTCGCGGGCTGAAGCTAAAAGATGTAATCCATCCGATTAGACTTATGACAACTGGGGAATCAGTCGGCGCCGGTATGTTTGAAACTATGGAAGTACTCGGAAAAACTGAATGCTTGGATAGATTTGATATATTCTTAAACAAAAAAAGTAACGGAGAAATTTAGCAATAATGTGGCTCAGCAACTTTAAGTCGAAATTGCAAACGATAACGGGAGCGACTAATTCTGAAATTACAGCCGTTCTTGTTATTTTGTCGGGCTTGTTGCTTGGGCTTATTATTAGAAATTCTAATATTAACGAGAGTTTGGCAAATAAAGACGATACGGGCGACATTGTTTTTCGGGCATTGGATAGCCTTGCCGAAGCGCAGCGAACTACATTTGTGGGGACTGACATTGAAAACGTTGCCGATAGCAATTTAGTTAAAGCGGACACTGTGGTGGAAAAGCAGAAGTTTTTAGGCTCTCATTTGCCATCAAAAAAGGAAAATTTTCAAGGTATAGTGAACATAAATACAGCTTCTAAAGTGCAGCTAATGAAATTGCCGGGCGTTGGCGAAAAAACGGCGATGGCTATTATTGAATATCGCAAAGAAAGAAGATTTTTTAAAATTTCCGATATAAAAAATATTAAAGGTATCGGCGAGAAGAAGTTTGAAAAAATGAAAAATAACATCACGGTCGATTAGTATGGCAGCGGGAATTTATATTCACTTCCCATTCTGCAAGAGAAAATGCCACTATTGCGACTTTTACTCTGTTACGCAGCTTGCGCTTAGCGATTCTTACGTAAGCAGTTTAATTAGCGAGATAAGATTAAGGCAAAATTGGCTAAATATCGCTGGCTTGCTGGCTAATGATATGGTGGATAGTGTGTTTATTGGCGGTGGCACTCCGTCGCTACTATCGCCAAAAATGTTAGGCGATATTTTTAATGAGCTGCACAAAAATTTCACAATAACAGAGGATGCAGAAATTACGCTTGAGTGCAATCCAGGCGCTAGCGATGCTAAATATTTTGCCGATTATCATTCTATAGGCATTAATAGATTGAGCATTGGCGTGCAATCTTTTGTTGATACAGAGCTGAAATTTTTGCAAAGGATTCATAGCGGGACAGAAGCAGTCGCAACTATCGAGGCTGCTAAAAGCATTTTTAACAATGTATCTATTGATTTGCTGTTTGCTGTGCCGGGGCAAAGCGTAGATTCCCTACTATATTCTTTGAGCAAGGCTGTTGCTTCCGAACTTCAGCATATTTCTTGCTATTCGTTAGTGTTTGAAGAGAATACGCCGCTTTTCGATGACTTGCTTTCTAATAAAGTCAAAGAAATGGGCGATGCTCAGTCCGCCGATATGTATGAAACAATGTGCGGCTATCTTGCAGACACTAGTTTTTTGCAATACGAAATATCAA
>JAKIZN010000227.1 GCA_022708005.1 Bacteroidota bacterium
GCTTGGATTAATCCGATTAACCAGCACTTCATAGATAGTCTTATCGAGTTGCTTGGTGTCATAACCAACTCCGCCAGAGCAATTAGCCTGCGGGTCTATATCTACCAGCAAAACAGGTAGTTCGCTTGCGGCAAGCGAAGCAGCTAAATTTATTGAAGTTGTGGTTTTCCCCACTCCACCTTTTTGATTGGCTACTGTTATTATTTTGCCCATTTGCCCTTCTCAAAAATTCCAAATATCGCGGTATTTCATATTAAAATACATAAATGCAGATATAACAAGTGAATGACGTATTGCCCCGCTGTTTATTAAATCCTTTAAGTCTGCGAGCGGAAACATTTTTATATTGATTAACTCATTTTCATCTAAATTTTGCTCAAACTTTTTTTCGCAATCGAACCAAACGTAGTGATAACATTTATTTCCTAAAAATGCCGGATTAGGCTCGACAAATCCCAGAATTTCAGCTTCGCCATTTCCCACAAATCCCGTTTCTTCGGCGCACTCTCGTTCGGCGGCTATCCTATGAAATTCGCCCTTTTCGATTAGCCCAGCAGGTATTTCGAGCGAAACGTCATCGGTGCCATGCCGATATTGCTCGACCATTATTATTTTTTTATCATTAGTAATTGGTATAATATTAACCCAATTAGGAGATTCAAGCGATACAAAACGGCTCGACGTATTTTTTATCGGATGCACTCTATCGCAATAATATAAGTCGAATATCTTAAAATTGCCGACAAACTCTTTGTTTAAAGTTTGCCATTTATTTATTTTCATTAACGATTTAATATATTTTTCAATCAACAAAAATAGCTAATTTTTTAGTTATTTTCAAACCATATTGCTAAAGTTTTAGTAAACGCGATGCAATAGGAATTTTGAGCGCAACCCGGAGGAATAATAGATGCCCTATACCTTCGAGGTGTAGGACATCTGGAGAACAGCGGATAGGCAGTCAGTTAGAGTGTTTAGGGTTTAATCCCGAAGGGATTTGATGTTTGTAGAAAATAAAATTGCATAACCTAATGCGACTCCTACGGAGTCGTATAAATCGCCGATTATTCTTTACTACAAACATTTGAACCCTTTGGGTTCGTTACAATTAGGCTTTAAGATGTCCTACACCTCGAAGGTGTAGGACATCTGGAAAACAGCGGATAGGCAATAGAAAAGTTTCTGATAAATTATTTTGATTCAACCGATCTTTTCTACTCGCCTGATTTCTGGAATTTTATTCATAAGCAATCGCTCAATGCCCGCTCTCAGAGTCATCATAGAGAGCGGGCAGTCAGCGCAATTTCCTAATAGTCTAAGCACAAGCACGCCGCTATTTTCTTCCCAAGCGACAAATTCAACATCGCCTCCATCAGTTTGAAGGTGAGGTCGCACTTGTTCTAAAACAGCTTTTATTCTCGATATTAACTGCCTATTATCCAATTTATATATTGATTTCTAAACTATTATTTAAATTATTATAGTTCCTATTTCTCAAAGATTTCAGCATCTCAATGGTTGTATCTTTGATTATCGCAACTTGGCGTGGCGAGCGACCGCTCAGAGCTACTGGCTCACCGCCGTCGTTCGCTTCGCGCATCTCTGTATCGAGCGGAACTTGCCCAAGCAAAGGAACACCAGATTCGTAAGCAATAATTTTGCCACCATCTTTACCAAAAATATAGTATTTTTTATCGGGCATATCTTCTGGCGAAAAATAGCTCATATTTTCGACTATGCCTAATATATCGACATTGACTTTTTTGAACATAGAGATACTTCTGCGGACATCGGCTAATGCTATTTCTTGCGGAGTAGTTACAACTACAGCGCCGCTTAAAGGAATTTTTTGGACTAATGTTAGCTGAATATCGCCTGTGCCGGGAGGCAAATCAAACACTAAGAAATCTAATTCGCCCCATTCAATTTGCTCAAATAGCATAGAAAAATACCCTGCAAGCAAAGGACCGCGAACTATAGCCGCGTCCTCGCGGTTCATAACAAATCCCATCGAAGCAATTTTCAAGCCTTCTTCTTTTTTTACTGGAATAGCAACTGTCTTGCCGTGGCTGTCTGTTTCTGCTTCTAACCTTGCATCTTTTAATCCAAACATTGTTGGCTGGCTCGGACCATAAACGTCGCCATCGAGCAAGCCTACTTTTGCACCCATGCGAGTAAGAGTGGCAGCAATATTGCCCGCTAGCGCTGATTTGCCCACTCCGCCTTTGCCCGAAGATACAGCAATAATATGCTTAACATCTTTCAAAAATTCTCGATTGCTTCTGTCTAATTCAATTTCCGTGAAATTCAAATTCAAATTAAACTCACTGCCAATTTCTTTTTGGATAGCTTCCCTGATTGTATGCTGAGCGTGGGTAAGCGGTCCAATAAGCCTTAATTCAATATTCACGTTATTCCCATCTATTTCGGCTTTTTTTACAGCGCCAAGTTGGTTGAACGGGAGATTTAAGTCTGGGTCAACTATGTTCCCAATTTTTTGAAATAACTCTTCTTTATTCATATCATTATAACCTATAAATTTATAAAAATTATTCTGGTAATAGTGCAATTCTGCATAAATTATCTGTATTATATTGCTCTGCTGCAAGTCTCGCTAAATCATCAATTTTCACTTGGTCGATTGCATTAATCATATCGGCAAGCGTTTCGTATCGCTTGGCAATAATTTGATTTTTAGCTAAATTTTGCATCCTTGCAGACATACTTTCATATTCTAATATTTTGCTTGTTTTGAGCTGCTCTCTTGCTCGCGAAAGTTCAGCTTTGGTTATCTTATTCTTCGCCAATTTGCTAAGTTCCAGCAGCAACAAGTCCTCTGATTTTTGTACGTTATCTTTGTCTGTTGCTATGTATAGATAGAGCGAGCCGCAGTCGGAATAAAAACTCAAATTAGAAAAAACAGTATATGCTAATCCTTCTTTTTCGCGAAGTGTTTGATAAATCCGCGAGCTGAGCCCATCGCCGAAGATTATATTTAGCAATTGCATTGCGTATTTATCGCGGTGGCTGTCGCCGATAGTCTGCTTCCCAAGAATTAAATGAGCTTGCTGTATCGGCTTATAAACTGTTTTCTGCCTTGCTGCCGCCGAAGGAGTTGCTTTGATTCGCCCATTTCGCCTATGCTCGCCGCTTTGGAAATATTTTTCTGCAAGTTCCGCAACCGCGTTATGATTAACATTGCCCGCAACCGCGACAACAATATTATCTGGCGTGTAATTAGATTTATGAAAATTATCAAGAGCATTAATTTTGATTTTTTTCAAAGATTCGACTGTGCCGTCAATTCTATTGCCAAGATTACTTTCCGAGAAAACCACAGCATCGGCAAGGTCAAAGATATACTCTTCGGGGTCATCTTCGTAAGACTTAATTTCTTCGACGATTATCTGTCGCTCTTTAGAAATTTCATTGGCTTTAAATACGGGATTAACCACTATATCCGATAGCAAATCGAAAGTGGCGGCAA
>JAKIZN010000228.1 GCA_022708005.1 Bacteroidota bacterium
CGCCTGCAAATACGATATGCGTATGCGAATCCACAAGCCCGGGCAGCACGGTCTTGCCTTTTGCATCTATAACTTTATCAATAGAAATGTTATTTGATTTAATATAGCTTTCGGCTTCGGCAGTAGTGCCAACAAACTTTATCGTGTCGTCAAATACTATCGCTCCATCTATAATTTCGCCGATTTCTCCCATTTCATCGGCAACTTTGCAAGCCTTGCCATTTGCATTGATGGTAACTAATGAATCAATATTTTTAATCAATTTAAGCATATTTTCACCTCAACAATTTTAGAAATTCGGGTCGCCAATATTTCCACTGACGGAAGAAGGCGGCTCTTCGTATTGGATAGCAAGATTTTCAAACCGGGCGTAGTCCTTCAAGAAGGCGAGCCGCACCGTGCCAGTTGGACCATTTCTTTGCTTGCCTATTATAACTTCTGCTGTATTTTCGGTCGGGGTGCCGTCTTCGTATTGCTCTTCTTTATATTGCTCAGGTCTATTGATAAACATCACCACATCAGCATCTTGCTCGATAGCGCCGGATTCGCGCAGGTCGCTCAGCATAGGTCGCTTTCTGCCAGTGCGAGATTCAACAGAGCGGTTTAGCTGCGCCAAAGCGATAACGGGAATATCCAATTCCTTTGCTAAATTTTTCAAAGATTGCGAAATGATTGAAATTTCGCGCTCGCGGCTTTCTGCCTTAGGTGGATGGATTAACTGCAAATAATCTACCACAATCAACTTTATATTTTGCTCCGCTTTGAGCCTTCTGGCTTTAGCACGAAGCTCCATAAGCGGCAATCCAGGCGTATCGTCTATGAATACTGGGGCGTCTGCCAGCGAGCCAAGTGAATTGACAATTTTCATGTTGTCCTCATGCGATATTCGCCCCGTCCGTATCTTTTGCTGATTTACTCTTGCTTCGGCAGATAGCAGCCTAACCACAAGCTGTATCGAAGTCATTTCGAGCGAGAAAAATGCAACTGGAGTATTATACTCGACAGCAACATTTCTTATAATAGATAGAGCCAGCGCCGTCTTTCCCATTGATGGTCTTGCGGCGAGTATGATAAGGTCGGAATTTTGCAGACCGCCGAGCAATTGGTCTAGTTCCACATAGCCAGTCGCAAGCCCAGATAGCCCAGTATCGCCTTGCTTGGATAGCTTCATTATCATATCGTATGCTTCATGTGCAAGCGTTCGCAAATTTGCATAGCTTTTATGCAGCAATTTTTCGGCAATCGAAAAAATTTGTGCTTCGGCGGCATCTATCTCTTCGAATGCGTCACTCGATTCGTCATAGCTATTGACAAGTATGTTGCCCGCGGCTTCTATCAGCCTGCGCTTCAAATATTTTTCTTGCACAATTCTCGAATGATTTTCAACCAGTGCAGCGGTTGGAGTGCGAGAATTTATCTCGGAAAGATATGCTATGCCTCCTATTTCGTCCAAAGTTCCTTTGGATTTCAAATATTCTTTCAGCGAAATAATATCGCCGCTCATGCCCTTATCATTCAAATGGGACAGCGCTTCGAATATTTTCACGTGCGGCAGATGATAAAACGCATTTGCCTCTATGATACCTTGCGCTCTGGAAATTGCCTCGCGGCTTAGCATCATAGCTCCAAGCACTGAAATTTCGGCATCGGTTGAATGCGGTGGAACTTTTGTGCCTAACGCTTCGAGCCTGATTGGCTCTTGTTTTTTTGTCCGTCGCTTTTGCAATTTATTTTCGCTTGAATCTTGTTTAGCCATTTTTTCCTTTTCAACAATAATTGAAGAGCAAAGTTAAGACTAAAATTTCAAAACATATTATTTTTTTTTCAACAAAATAATAATTTTTGCACATAGTTTTCAACATCTGAATTGGAATTATCAACACAGTTTTCAACAGTGGTTGTGTATAACTAATTGAATGGATAACAGAGAAGCTGAAAGGTTCAAATGTTTGTAGCAAAGAAGAAACGGCGAGTTATACGACTCCGTAGGAGTCGAATTATATATATAATTTTGTTTTTCTACAAACATTAAATTCCTTCGGGATTAAAAATAATACATTGGAAATTATTCCAAATAAATAAAGGACGCTTAAACATACTAATTCAATATGAATTAATAAATTAAGCGTCCTCTGAAATTATAATTAAACTAAAAGCACGGCTAATAAGATAGCCCTTTGGCTACCATTTCAGCAAATTGACCTCGTCAACAAATACGGTTTGCTTGTTTCGATATAGAGCAAGCACTATCGCCAGCCCAACTGCCGCTTCGGCTGCTGCTACTGCCATCACAAAAAATACAAATATTTGCCCGACTGTATCGCCAAAGTAAGAAGCAAAGCTGATAAAAGTTAAGTTGACTGCGTTTAGCATAACTTCGATAGACATTAAAATAACAATGGCATTTCTGCGAGTTAGAACGCCGACAGCGCCAATTGCAAACAGCACTGCAGAAAGCCCAAGATAATATTCTAAAGGTATATTGGTGAACATTTTAGCTCCGAAATTACATTATTTTACGTTTAGCAAGCATTACAGCTCCCACTATTGCCGCTGTAAGCAAAATACCGATAGCTTCAAATTGAACGAAGTAGTTGGTATATAAAGTATTTCCAATCGCTTGAACAGTTGTAAATTCAACCGTATGAGTTGGAAATTCATTAAGCATATTTCTTAAATTTAGCATCGAATATACAAGCGAAAGCCCAAATACTCCCGCTAATACAATGCCCGCTAACTGCCGAACTTGATATTTATTGGCAAGCGTTGCTTCATCTCCAAGATTGAGCAACATCACCACAAACACCACGAGCACCATAATCGCACCCGCATATACAATGATTTGCATAACAGCTACAAACTGAGCTTGCAAAGTCAAATATAATCCAGCCAACATAAAAAAATGAAATACAAGCGCCATCGCCGAGCGAATGGGATGTTTAGCAGATATAGTTACTATAGCTGATGCTATCGCCAGAATTGACAGCAAAGCAAAGAAAAAGTATGTTAAACTCATAAGTTCATTTAGTTATTTGAACAATTAACATTAAACATACTTTTTAACGATTAAACTTCAATAATATTATTGTTGAGCAAAAAATAGCTGCCAAGCCGTAAGCAATGTTTCGCTTAATACTTTTTAAGCGCCTGCGGCAATAATTTCGCCACTGAGATATTTCCAAGTATAGCCCTTTTGCTGTTTGATTATATCTTCTGGAGTGCCGCATGCGATAATTTCGCCACCATACTCGCCGCCGTCTGGTCCAAGGTCAATTATCCAGTCCGCAGTTTTAATCACATCTAAATTATGCTCGATTACAATGATAGTATTTCCTTTCGCAACTAACTTATGCAACAGCTCTAATAAAATCCTAACGTCTTCAAAGTGCAATCCTGTGGTTGGCTCATCGAGCAAGTATAGCGTTTTGCCCGTGCTCGTTTTAGATAATTCAGTTGCAAGCTTCACCCT
>JAKIZN010000003.1 GCA_022708005.1 Bacteroidota bacterium
TTTGATATGCAACGAAATGCTGCCGAAAGTAGCAGAAAAAGGGCTTGCGGAATTTTGCGACGCATTTGTTGATGCCGGATATTATACTATCGAGCAGGGCAGGAAGATATTTAATAAAGCTAAAAGTTTGGGACTGCAAATCAAGGCTCACGCCGACGAATTAGCAGATGTTTCTGCAACCCAATTAGCCGCGGAAGTCGGTGCTATCTCTGCCGACCATTTATTATTCATATCAGACGAGGGAATTAAGTCGCTGAAAGATGCTGGAACTGTTGCCACTTTGCTGCCCGGCACGGCGTATTTTATTAGATTGCCTTACGCTCCCGCGAGAAAAATAATTGAAAGCGGAGCTATAACGGCACTTGCAACCGATTGCAATCCCGGCTCTTGCTTTACTGAAAATATGCAACTGATTCTGTCGCTTGCAGTTATTAATATGAAGATGACAGCTGAAGAAGCTTTAGTAGCCGCAACTTTGAACGCGGCTTGTGCTTTAGGGCTGAGCCATAAAGTAGGCAGTCTCGAAGTCGGCAAGCAAGCAGACTTCCTGATTGCAGGGGTTGGCTCTTACACGGATTTATTCTATCATTTCGGTATTAATCACGTTGAAGAAGTTTGGATAAAGGGCAGCAAAGTTATTTGATATTTTTGCTCTTTTCTGAAGAGGAAAGGTTATGCTTTAAGATGTCCTACACCTTCGAGGTGTAGGACATCTAGGAAATAGCTAATAGGTAATAGAAAGGCTTCTAATACATTATTTGGGGTTATGCAACAGCCCCATCTATTTCCCAAGCAACCGCCTCTATACCGTTGCCTGCAAGTTTTCTATAATATCTCCGATTTCGTGCCAATGTATAGCTTCGGCATCTGCAAGCGTGTTGCCGTCGCTTGCGGCAAAGTGCGCCCCCGTTTCGTCGCCGCAAAAGCGTATCGCCTTCATGCCTAATTGCTTAGCGCCTGCAATATCTGTTGCCTCAATATCGCCAATGTGCAATGCGTTTTCTGGCTTTACTCCTAACTCATTTAGCACTCTCAAATAAGCAGTCGGGTGCGGTTTGGAAACTCCCGTTTCGTCGCTAAAGCTGAAGGCGGAAAAATATTGGGCTATTCCCACTCTCTCCATCAATCGCTTTAAAACAGCTCCCGGACTAAATCCAGTATCTGATATTAATCCGATTTTATATTTTTTGCTGAGTTTAATAAGTTGATTTTCTACGCCATCAATTAGCTTCGGCGGATGCAAAATTACAGACTCCGCAAAGTAATTTGCAAGTGCTTGAATTGCAAATTCATCTTGGGGCAATTCTAAATAATTCCAGAAAAAGCTTACTGAATCTATAACTTTCGGCGTACGCATTTCATTTCGCCATATCCCGTTAAAGTGTTCCCAAGAGGCTCGCAGCGCCCTATCGAACTCTTCGTTGCTTACTAATTTACCATATTTTTCTATTGCCGCAAGCAAAGCCTTTCGCCTCATATCATTGCGAACCGTTCCGCCAGAAGAATCAAAAAGCGTGTTCCAAAAATCTATAGTTATTACTTCTATCATTTTTCTTCCCAAACTCCTAATTTATAATATTTTTCGCGGCGAGCGTTGACTAATTTTTCCGGCTTTTCTTTAATCAAAGATTTAATTTCGCTTACAAGCGTTTTTTTGAGAATATCAAACATAAGCGAGTGGTTTCGATGCGCCCCGCCGATTGGCTCGGGTATAATTTCATCGATAACGGAAATTTCTTTTAAGTCTTTGGCTGTTAATTTTAGTGCTTCGGCTGCCTGCTCTTTAAAATCCCAGCTTCGCCATAATATACTGGAGCAAGATTCGGGCGAAATGACTGAATACCACGAGTTTTCGAGCATCAGGATTCTATCGCCGATCCCTATTCCGATAGCTCCGCCAGACGCACCTTCGCCGATGATAACGACGATTATCGGCACGCGTAATCTGCTCATCTCGAACAAATTTCTTGCGATGGCTTCGGCTTGCCCACGCTCCTCGGCTTCTATACCGGGAAAAGCGCCGGGAGTATCTAATAGCGTGATTATTGGCTTATTGAATTTCTCTGCCAATTTAAATAATCTCAATGCTTTGCGGTAGCCCTCTGGATTAGCCATTCCGAAATTACGGTATAAATTGGATTTTGTATCGCGACCTTTTTGGTGCCCTACTAACATTACAGACTGTTCATTGAGTTGTGCAAATCCGCCAATTACGGCATGGTCATCGCCAAAACTGCGGTCGCCGTGCAATTCTTGAAAATTTGTAAATATGCCGTTAATATAATCCAGAGTGATGGGACGCGCAGGGTGGCGGGCTATCTGCACTCGCTGCCAGCGGGTGAGATTTTTATATATGTCATGCCGAAGATCTTCAACTTTTTTTTCAAGTTCGGCTATTTCTTTAGTCAAATTTATGGACTTGCCCAGCTCCCGCATCTCTTCAATCTTTTCTTCAAGCTGATAAAGGGGCAACTCAAATTCAAGTATAGGGTTAGCAGCCAATTTTTACTTCCTTATCAAATATTTGATTATAATATCGAAATCCAAAGACAGTGAGTAATGACGAATGTAATAGTCATTAAGTTTGATTATAGCTTCGCTTGATAGATGCTGCGGATTTTCAGTTGCCGATGGACCTATCACGCCAATTTTTCCAATAGGTTGCTCGGTTGCTTCGCAGACTTTATGCAACCCGACAAATGACAGTTTGCCCGACAGCACTTTTGTCAATTTCTTTATAAAATCTTTCGCATTTGGCTTAAAGATAAGCAGAAATGGCAGACCGATAGTGAGCAATAGCAACGAAATGGCAATATCTTCTAATCTTTTTAAAGTAATATTTCTAAATTTCGATAAATTGTATTTTGGGACAGTTGGCTCAATACCAGAGATGTCGTCTATAATTTGCGCCGCAAGCAATTCATCATATTCTTTAACTTGATGAAACCGCACTTTTGGATTAGAATTTTCGAGCATTAAATTTATCATATCCGATGGCGAAACAGCATCGTCGCTAAAAATCACTTCGCTTGGCTTATGCTTTTCGATTATGCGTTTCAAATATGATTTCTCGCCTAATATGTTCAAATTACTGGCGCCGCCCGCGGCTCCAGTATCGACATATCCGAGTATTACAACGTTGGAATGTATTTTATTGCTAATAGCGTCGCGAATCGCTATGGCAGAGTCGCCCGTTCCGACGATGATAATTTTTCTGTCCCGCTCTCTGCCTGCTAATTTATCGAATATTATAGCAAGCCCGCGGCTTATTGACGCAAATCCGATTACAAGACCAATAGACATAAGGACAACGCCGCGGCTAAATCTATAATCTGGGAAAAAGTAAGTTAGCGACGAAAGTGCAAAAAATGACATCATCGCCGCAATGAAAGATTTTCTGATGCTGTTTCTGCCCTCAAAATATTCGCCAACTGCAAACATAGATAGCAAAAAAACTGCTGAAATCACAATAAATACAGTCGGATATGCGTAGTCGGGGAACTCAAAATAGCCTTGGAATCGTATTTTTGTGCTTATAAGCAGTGCAACGTTGATGGATAGTAAATCTAAAATGATAAAGGCTATATCTCGCTTGCTGCGTATTGTGTAGGCAAGCATAGATCGCAGCCAAATGCCAATTTTCAATATAAATAAAAATATATGATTTGAGCCGAAATGCTTGCGGGTGAAAATTTCCATTGCTTCGTAAAAATGCTTTACGTCGTTGATGGAGCTTCGCTTGGTGCTTTCGCCTTTATAATGTATTATTGATGTCTTATGCACATACATTACTTTCTTGCCTCGCAGACTGACTTGCCTGCACAGGTCTAAATCTTCGCCGTACATAAAAAATTCAGTATCGAACCCGCCCACTTCCACCAAAATATCTCGTCTGCAAAACATAAAAGCTCCGATAACGGCATCTATCGGATACGTTTCATCTACGGAGCGATATAATTGATTATATGCAGAAAATAGCTTTGACTTTGGAAATAATGCCTGCAAGCCGAAGAGCTTTGAAAAAGCCGCCCAAGGGGTCGGAAATCCTCTACGGCAAGCCACTTGAAAAGAGCCGTCGGGGTTTAGCACTTTGCAACCTGCTATGCCGCAATCGGTATCGTTCTCCATATATTCGTGCATTACTTCGAGCGTGTCGTGGCGTAGCAGTGTATCGGGATTGAGTATTAAAACGTATTTGCCGCGGGATTTTTCGATGCCGATATTATTTGCTTTCGCAAAGCCTAAATTGTCTTGCAGGGCAATAAATTCGACTTTTGGAAAAAGCGGTCGCAGATATTCCACTGAGCCATCGACAGAATTATTATCGACAACAATTGTTTCTACTGAAAGATTATGCGACGCATCTTCTATTGACTTTAAGCAGCCATTTAGAAAATCTTTTACATTGTAATTGACAATCACAATTGATATGTCGATTTTTTCGCTCAAAAGCTAATCCACAAACTCAGTAATTTTATTTGTCTTCGAGCGCTCATCGAATTTACCTTTTCTTTTGAGCAAGCTTTTGTATCTGAAGCGAAGTTTCCAAACAAGGAAAATCGCTTCGTAAATTATATTTTTGCTCATTTTTGAAACTCCAGAGCGCCTATCGATAAAAATAATTGGCACTTCGACAATTTTGCCTCCAGATTTCCATATACGGTAATTCATCTCAATTTGGAAGCCGTATCCATTTGTTGTTATAGAGCGGAAATCTACTTTTCTCAATACTTCAGCTCTGAAACACTTAAACCCGCCAGTAGCATCATGCACAGGCATACCCGTGATTATACGCGCATAAAGGTTAGCGCCATAGCTAAGCACTAATCTCGATAATGGCCAATTTACAACGTTAATCCCAGTGGAATACCTCGAACCGATAGCCAAATCGTTGCTTTTCAAAGCGTCGAGCAGTCGCGGCAAATCCTTTGGGTCATGCGAGAAGTCGGCATCCATTTCAAAAATAGCATCGAAATCTTTGGTGAGCGCCCAAGAAAATCCATCGCAATATGCAGTGCCAAGCCCCATTTTTCCGCTTCTTTGCATCAAATGCAATTTCTTATTGCTTTTCATTATTTCAAGCACTTTTTCGGCGGTACCATCGGGAGAATTATCATCGACAATTAAAATATGCGTATCGGGCAAATGGCTGTGTATAGCGCCGATAAGCGATTCGATATTTTCTATCTCGTTGTATGTTGGTATAACAATTACTGTTTTCATAATACCCCGTCGTTATAGTTAATTTTTAAGTTTGCCCATGCCCGCGGATAACGAGCCATATAGTGCGTGCAATTATCTCAAAATCTAATTGCAAAGATAAATTTTCAATATAATAAAAATCGTCTTTCAATCGATTTTCTATTTCTTCAATGCTGAACTCGTATGACTTGTATTTTACTTGCCACCAGCCAGTGATTCCCGGTCTTACGATATGACGACGTTTGTAGTATGGCAATTCTTTTACGAGTTCATCAACTATTTTAGGCTGTTCAGGTCGCGGTCCGACTACGCTCATATCGCCTATAAGCACATTCCAAAATTGTGGTATTTCGTCGATATGCGTTTTGCGAATAAATCGCCCAAATTTCGTTACGCGCGGGTCGTTTACAGTTGTCCAAGTTTGCTTTTTCACAGTCGTTTCTGGCTTCATAGACCTAAACTTATATATCATAAATACCTTACCGAGCTTGCCGACTCGTGGTTGCTTATATATGACAGGTCCGGGCGAATCGAGCTTGACTATCATAGCAATTATAAGCCAAAACGGCAAGCCGATTATGATGACAAGCGTGCTAAAGACAATATCGAATGCTCGTTTAGTTGCTTCTTGCCAAGGTTTCAGCAATTGAGTTCGTATTTCTATCAAAGGAATGCCGTAAAGACTTTGCGCTCGAGTTTGCCCAGTAAAAATTGAGTATAAATCTGGTTCTATATTCACTCTATAGCCCGCTTCGCTTGCTTCGGAGACAATATCCATAAGCTGCGAGTGGTCTGATTTATCGGTAGAAATCACTATCTCTTCTGCATTTAGCTCTTTAAGTTTTGCGGATAAATTTTCTATGCTATCGGGCGAAATGGAATTGATGCCCTTTGCTTTAGCTATTTGCTCAAACTCTTCCAATTCGTGATGATTTATTAGCACAATTCCAACTATGCGATAGCCCCAATTGACAGAATTTTTAGCTTTTTCATAAAATTCAATAGACTTTTTGGCAGAGCCAATAATTACAGTTGCTATGCTGACTATCCTCTTTTGACGCAGTATAACTTGCGTTCGGCGGGCAGCCACTCTGCCTATAGTGGTAGAAAGCGATAGAAACAAAAAATAGAATAAAAACAGCAACCGTGGGGAATCTTGCGAATCATAATAAATAAGGAATACAATCAGTGCCGTGCCTATAAGTGCGACTTTCCAAACTGCAAATATCTCTTCAAACAAAGAGCGTAAGTGCCAGTTTTTATACATTCCCGAAAAGAAAAATAGCATCAGCCAATAAGCTACAACTACTCCGCCCGTCAGCATAATCGCAGGCAAGTCTGGCGATATAGTTGAATGCACTAAGCCAGACTTGAAGCGTAAATAGTATTGGAAAAAGTAACTTGCCGAAAAGGCAAGTGTATCTGCGATTAGTCTTGATATTATTTGGCTATATATACTGCTAAATTTCAATAATTTTTGTAATTAATTTTATCAATTAAATATATAATTTTATATGGATATGCAAAAATAGCAACAAATTAGAATTTATGCAAGACTGAATTACGAAAACATAGATAATTATTATCAGATGAGCGAGTAAATATTCTGGATGCGATTATAGGATTAATGCAAATAATGCAACAGAAACTTTGACCTCAACCCCCAGCGGGGCTGTCTCATAAGGTTCAGATGCATTATTTGGGTTTAATCCCGAAGGGATTTGATGTTTGTAGAAAAATAAAATTATATATATAATTCGACTCCTACGGAGTCGTATAAACCGCCGATTATTCATTACTACAAACATTTGAACCCTTTGGGTTCTTGACAATTCGGATTTAAGATGTCCTACACATTCGGTAGGACATCTATTTTTACTGTCAGAATCAGGATGCTCAGGATTATATGATTATCGGGATAAGAAGGAAGAAAATAAAATAATAGGCAAAAATTATCCTATTAATCCTTCAATCTTGAAAATCCTGATTCTGACAAACAAAACATAATCTCGCACAATCCGCTTACTTGAATCTGATTGTTTTCATTGGCTTGAGCCCCGAAGCAACTAAAGCGGGAATAACTGTGGAAAGTAGTATTAAAATAAAAGAGATGCTTAATACCACAGCGTAATGCAGCGGCGAGATAAATATAGGAAGCGAGTCTAAATAATATATTTCGCCCTTTAGCGACATAAAGTGAAATTGTTGTTGCAAAAGCGAAAGGGCAAACGCTACTATAGCACCGAATATCATACCATACGAACCTATTCGTATTCCTTGACTTACAAATATTTTTACAATGTCTAATCTTTTCATGCCAAGAGTCCGCAGCACTCCGATAGTATGAGTTTTTTCTACTACCATAATCAGCAATGTAGTTATGATATTAAGCACAGCGACTAATGAAATTATACCCAAAACAAGCGGTATAGGCTCTTTTTGCAGCTCAATCCAAGCAAATATAGAGCTATGTATTTCATAATAAGTCATAGTCCAAAATGGAAATCCAAGAAAATCCATCATCTTTTTCGATAGAACGCTCGATTGGTTTATGTCTTTCAGCATCACTTCAATTTTATTACAATCGCCGCTCGCTATTTTCAAAAAATTTCTGGAAGTGCCAAGTGGTATTAGCACCAAATTTTCATCATACTGAGCCATGCCCGTTTGATATAGCCCTATGACTTTAAATTTAGCAATTCTTGAATCTGGCAAACCGCTCGCACTGCTTTTAATCGCATATAAAATTACCGACGAACCGCACTCCACACCTAACTTGCTGGCTAATCTTTGCCCAAGTATTACTTCATTTGCGGAGTCGCTCGAAAAGCGTTTTTCTCCAATTTTGATATTTTTATAAAACTCATTTATGTCGCTATCTGGGCTGTAGGATTTAATCAAGACGCCGTCGGTATGCAAATCGCTACGCACCAAGCCCTCGCGCTCGCAAATTGGAACGGCAGAGGCGACTTCGCTATATTTTGATTTTAATAGACTTATGACTTCATCTGCTTGCTGTATTGGCTCTCTGTTTAGCGTATTAATGACTATGTGAGAAGTGAATTTTACGGCTGCTTTTTTTAAATCATTCTCAAAGCCGTATAGAATTGCAAGGCTCAAAAGCAGAGCAAGCACCCCGAGCATAACGCTGATAAACGAAACAGCGCGAGCAAATTTCAAAAATCTGCCTTGCCCGCCGCTTGAAAATCGCTTAGATATAAAAACAGTTAAACTCATAGTGCAAAGTTATACTATTTTTCTCAATTTTTATCACAAATAATGCAATAGGAACTTTTCCATTGCCTATTCGCTGTTCTCTAAATGGGGCTGTCTCAAAAGGCAGTAGATTAGAACATCCGTGTTTTCCAGATGTCCTACACCTTCGAGGTGTAGGACATCTTAAAGCCAAATTGTAACGAACCCGAAGGGTTCAAATGTTTGTAGCAAGGAAGTGACAGTGAGTTATACGACTCCGTAGGAGTCGCATTAGGTTATATAATCTTATTTTCTACAAACATTAAATCCCTTCGTGATTAATTCCAAATAATGTATTAGATACCTTTTGAGACAGCTCCATTTTAAAACCTAACATTTTTTTACGGATACGCAGTCAGTTAAAGTTTCCAATGAATTATTTGAGTTTATCACTTTATTTGGTTAAACTAAAAAGCAATTCTACCCGCTAAATTGCAATTTGTCTATCTCCAAACTATGTCGGCAGCGATATTATCTGCAGTTTCCTTATTCACTAATATTTCAATCAGCTTCAAAGTGAAATCTATCGATGTCCCAACTCCGCGGCTTGTGATAAAATTGCCCGCAACTACCACTCTTTCTTCGGAATAATTATATCCCTCAAACATATCTTTGATTGTAGGATGGCTTGTTATGGCAGCATCTTTTGGGAAGATTTTGTGTGCCGTCAATATGCTTGGAGCAGCGCAAATCGAAGCGATAATTCCGCCTCTATTGCTATGCTTTTCGAGCAACTTTTGCAATTTGCTGTTATTAAGCAAATTTAGAGTGCCTGTTCTGCCGCCGGGCAGCACTATTGCCGTAAACTCCATATCGCTATTTAACGAATCTATCAATATATCTGGAATAATTTTAGTGCCTTTCGAGCAAGTTACTATTTCGTTTTCGCCCGCTACTCTAACATAAACATTTGCTCTTCGCAAAAGATTGACTGCCACAATGGCTTCTATTTCGTCTGTGCCTTGGGCTATTGGTATTAAAACGGTTGCGCTCATATCGTAAAGTTAAAATATATAATAACACATAAATATACAAACAAGGACGGAGCAACGAACAAAATACTGTCGAACCTATCTAACAGCCCACCGTGGCCGGGCAATATATTAGAGCTATCTTTGACGCAGGCATCTCGCTTAAGCAAAGACTCTGCGAGGTCGCCGATTTGCCCAAGCACCCCAACTATTACTCCCGCTACAATATTGTGAATCAAGGGTATTTCTGGCACTAAATAATAGCCAAGCAAAGCAAACGCCAGCACTGCGAAGGCTAATCCAGCCACTGCCCCTTCGATTGTCTTTTTAGGACTAACTCGCGGATGCAACTTATGCTTGCCAAAAGACTTACCAAAGAAATAGGCAGCCGAATCGCATAGCCATATTGACGCAAAAATGATGAATATATAGTAGCCCCATTTTATCGATGACATCGAACTAACTTGCTGAAATATTGCATTGTTATCAATCATATTATGGCTTTTTAAATACACATTAAATAGCGATAAAAAGCTATTGAACTCTCTAATGATATAAAGCGTTATAAAAGACGACGACACGTAAGTAACGCCAAAAATAGTAATTGCCGTATTAGCGATTGCGTTCTCCTGCCTAAAAAGAGTGGCAGCAATCAATGTCGCAATCACAAAAGCGGTGAATAGCAAAACGCCCGCCATAAATGGGCTCGACATCGCGGCATTAGAGAACTGTGCAAAAAAAGCACTTTGCAACAGCAGGGTTATCAGCAAGCCAAGCCATTTAAAAGGGGCGAAACCCTTTCTTTCCGCAAGGGAATAGTATTCGAGTAGAGCTATCGAAGATATTGCAAGCACCCCGATAAAAAAAGGGAAGTTGCCGAAATATATCAAAATTAGCGCTAAAGGAATCCCCACCGCTGCAACTATAAGGCGATTGGATAACTCTGACATTTTGCACCTGCGAAAATTAAAAAAGCAAAAATATATATTTTTTAGTGAATTACATAAATAATATTATTGATTTCGTATTAAAGTCAAATGAATTTTTTGCGAGAAAAATATATCGGTATAATTAGAGAGAATTAAAATAAAACTAGCCTTGCCACGTCGAAAGAATTTTGGGGGCGATACGAAATTGCGTAACAATTATAAATTTCAATAGTATGGTTTTGTCAATATAAAGTGTTAATTTTGTATTGCGATTTTTTACTCATAAATAGGTTTTATTATGAAGACTGAACAAATAGAAGTTTTTATTAAAGAAATCGAGCTGTTCAAAGATTTGGATAGTGAAGAGATTAGCTTAGTTGCCTCCAATGCCGGTGTTTTATCGATAAAAAAAGACGAATACTTATTTGAAGAAAATACGCAGAGAAAGCATCTTTTTATGATAGTAGATGGCGAGATAGAATTAGTAAAGGCTGCAACTTTCGGCAAAGAAAAAGTATTAACCGTATTTGGTAAATTTGATTTTCTCGGCGAAGGTTCATTGATGGACGATTATCCCCATTCAACATCGGCGAGAGCTACAAAAAATTCCAAGTTAATCACGCTGCATAGAGATTCGCTGAACAAGCTAATGGAAGCTAATCCTCAAATGGTTGTTAAAATTTTATCACGAGTTGCAAGGGTCATTTCGAGAAGAATGAGGCTAACGACTAACCAAGTAGCAGACGCTGCGGCGCAATATATTTCGGGACGCACTCGTCAAGAGCATGACCTATTGGGTAATCGCGACGTGCCTTATGAATTTTATTACGGCATTCAAACTCTTCGCGGCTGCGAAAACTTTAATATTACGGGAGTGGCTATTTCGCACTATCCTAAATTAATTAGAGCATTAGCAGAAGTGAAACTTGCTGCCGCAAAAGCTAATTTCGCACTTGGATTGCTGCCACCCAAAATGACCGATGCTATAGTTGAAGCTTGCGAAGAAATTATACACGGCAAATGGCATACGCACTTCGTTGTCGATGTTATCCAAGGCGGAGCGGGCACTTCCACAAATATGAACGCTAACGAAGTTATAGCAAATCGTGCGTTAGAAATATTAAATTATGAAAAAGGCGATTACGAGCATTGCCATCCAAATAATCATATTAATTTATCGCAATCGACTAACGACGCTTATCCGACAGCTTTGAATATCGCAATAATATATGAAAATCAACATTTAGTTGAAGTGCTGAAAGACCTAATTGCGTCGTTCTACGCCAAAGCTAAAGAATTTTCGCATGTTATTAAAATGGGCAGAACGCAGCTACAAGATGCCGTGCCAATGACTTTAGGGCAAGAATTTGAAGCGTTTGCTGTTACTTTGGACGAAGAAGTGCAAAGGTTGGAAGCAAATTCAAGGCTATTGCTCGAAGTTAATATGGGCGGAACGGCGATTGGAACAGGCATAAATGCCGATCCAAAATACAAAGAGCTCGTAGTGCAATACTTATGGGAAATAACAGGGCTGCCAGTTAAGTCTGCTTCCAACTTGGTTGAAGCTACACAAGATACAGGTGCATTTGTTATATTCTCGTCTGCGGTAAAGCGTCTTGCAGTTAAACTATCGAAAATTTGCAATGACTTAAGGTTGCTCAGCTCGGGTCCGCGTGCGGGATTAAATGAAATTAATTTGCCTCCTATGCAGCCGGGTTCGTCAATTATGCCGGGCAAGGTCAATCCGGTAATACCTGAAGTTGTCAATCAAATTGCATATAAAGTAATTGGCAATGATTTGACCGTTACTCTTGCCGCAGAAGCAGGGCAATTGCAATTGAACGTAATGGAGCCAGTGATAGCACATAGTATATTAGAATCAATGGGAATGCTTATTAACGGTATGCAAACTCTGAAATATCGCTGTGTAGATGGCATCACTGCTAACGAAGAAAAATGTATGTCTTACGTGCAAAATAGTATTGGATTGATAACAGCACTTAATCCATATATTGGTTACGAAGCAAGCACCATAGTTGCAAAAGAAGCATTAGAGAGCAATCGCGGGATATACGAGTTAGTATTAGAGAAAAAATTGCTATCGAAAGAACAACTTGACGAAATTCTTTCGCCAGAAAATATGATTGCTCCAAAATCTATGAGATAGTTGATTATCGGCAGAAGCCAAAATGGGCTGTCTCGTAAAGCAGTAGATGAGAGAGACTGCTGTTTTTCCAGATGTCCTACACCTCGAAGGTGTAGGACATCTATTTTTTTTGTCTGAATCAGGATTTACAAGATTAAAGGATTAATAAGATTATTCGCCCATTCTTCAATTTTCTTCCTTCTTATCATGCTAATCATGTAATTCCCGTAATCGTGTTCAAGACAAATACTATTTTGCTACAAAAAAACTTGCATAGTAATTTATTTTTAGGTATTTTTTGATGGCAATAAAAATGCTTTGCAGAAAAAGATTTCCGCAAGAAATTCAAATGTTATATTTTACTAATATATTAGGTAACAATTATGAAGAAAATGCTTATTGCTATTTTCTTGCTGCTTTCCGCAGTTCAACTTTTCTCGCAAGATTGGACGAGGCAGACAAGTGGCACACAAACTTATCTTTGCGATGCATACTTTATAAATGCTAATATAGGCTGGATCGTCGGGGACGACGGCACAATACTGAATACTACTAATGGAGGCGAAAACTGGACAGCACAAAAAAGTGGGACGGTGAATCGCCTCAATGACGTGTATTTTGCGAATGCAAATACGGGCTGGGCAGTCGGCTATCGAGGCACGATACTCAAAACCACTAATGCTGGGAAAAATTGGATGTCGCAAAAAAGTGGTACGAAGAATCAATTCTTCGGGACGCATTTTGTAGATTCCAATATTGGTTGGGTCGTTGGAGATGACGGCACAATTTTGAAAACTACGAATGGTGGCAGCAAGTGGTTGAGCCAGATGAGCAATACTGATTGTGCTTTTTATAGTGTATGCTTTATAGATGCTAACGTAGGTTGGATAGTCGGAAAGCAGAACGACGGCGAAGAAGAACATAGTATAATACTAAAAACTACTGACGGCGGCGCAAATTGGGCTAGCCAAACAAGCGAAATTGGAGAAATACTCCATAGCGTTTACTTTATAGATGCTAAAACTGGCTGGGCAGTCGGGGAGCATGGCATGATGCTGAAAACTACTGATGGTGGCGAGAATTGGATTGGATGGTTAGATGATCAGTATGAGTGGTTTAAGGGCGTTTATTTTATAGATGCTAACGTAGGTTGGGCTGTCGGCGGCGATGGCACAATCTTAAAAACCACAAATGGCGGTGGTGATTTAGACGATGACTCTACCCCATTTGATGACTATGATGATTAAGCCAAATAATGCAATAGAAACTTTGTCTGAATCACGATTATCAAGATTAAAGGATTAGCAAGATGATTTTCGACTATTGTTAAATTTCTTTCTTCTTATCCTATTAATCATATAATCCTGAGAATCCTGATTCAGACTATAAAAATAGATGTCCTACACCTTCTACGTGTAGGACATCTTAGAACCAAATAGTAACGAACCCGAAGGGTTCAAATGTTGGTAGCAATGAAGTGGCAGCGATTTATACGACTCCGTAGGAGTCGAATTATGTTATGCAATCTTATTTCCTACGTGTAGGACATCTTAAAACCTAACATTTCCTTACAGATACACTTTATTTGCTGCTTGGCGGTTATTAAATATTTGGTAGGCTGAATGTATGGCGGCGATAGTGCTTTGTGGATTAGCTAAGCTCTTTCCAGCTATCGCGAAGGCTGTGCCGTGGTCTGGCGAAGTTCTGACTATCGGCAGCCCAGCAGTAAAATTTACTCCGCCACCTTCTGCTAATAGCTTTAGCGGGACAAGCCCTTGGTCGTGATACATAGCTAAAATTGCATCAAATTTTTTATATTCGCCAAATCCAAAAAAGCCGTCTGCAGGGAACGGTCCCTCTGTGGATATGCCTCGCTCTTTTAGCCTTGACATCGCCGGAATTATAATTTCTAATTCTTCGCGACCAATATTGCCGTTCTCGCCTGCGTGAGGATTGATACCTAATACTGCTATTCGCGGGTGCTTTATGGCGAAATCTTTTAAAAGAGAGTGATGCAAAGTAGTCGCAATTTGCACAATTTTGCTAAAAGTCATCTCGAGAGATACATCTTTTAATGGAGTGTGCGTAGTAATAAGCCCTACGCGAATATTATTGTGGAATAGGAGCATAAGAGGATTATGCACTTTGCAAGCTGAAGCTATCATCTCTGTATGCCCGGGAAAATGCCAGCCCGCAAGCTGAATAGATTCTTTGGAAATTGGCATTGTGAGCATTGCATCGAACTTTTTAGCGATAGTCTCCAATAAAGCAAATTCTATTGCCCTTGCTGCAACAGCTCCAGCCGATTTGGATGTCTCGCCGAATTTAATTTGGTGCGACTCGCATATATTATGAATTTTAAATGCTCTTCCAGATAAATATAAACTATCGTCAGAAATATCGAATGGATAGTGAATTTGCGTCAAGTAGTCTTTGACAATTGAAGCATTACCCGAAATTTCTATATTAACACCTTCAAACCATCGGCAATTAGCGATTAAATAGTCGATAGCTTTTGCTAAACATTCTATCCCAATTCCATTTGGGTCGCCAATAGTTGCAATAATATTCATCATGCGACCCTTTTTAGCGAATGCGTCCTTTTGGCATTAAGTATTAATCCAACAAGTGCAAGATTGACAATGATAGAAGTGCCGCCATAACTCATAAATGGCAGCGGGATACCCATTACTGGCATTATGCCTATAGCCATGCCGATATTAATAAAGCAGTGATAGAAAAATATTGATGCGGCGCCTATGCACAGCACGCTTTGAAATTTATTGGTTACAACCGAAGCAGTGTGTATCGCTCGCCATATCAGCGAAAAATGCAGTATCACTACAAGGGCGCCGCCAATAAATCCAAATTCTTCAGCCGGAACAGAAAAAATAAAGTCTGTCCATTGCATCGGAATATAGCGAAGTTGCGTTTGCGTTCCTTGTAGATAGCCCTTGCCAGTAAGCCCGCCGCTGCCGACAGCCATAACGGATTGGATTACGTTGTAGCCAGAGCCGAGCGGATTTGAGCCGGGATTTAAAAATGTATCTATTCTTGATTTTTGGTGTGGGGCTAAATGCTCATAAATATGCGGCGCAGCAATGCCAATGCCAATAAATA